>CAZNRY010000122.1:9720-12870 GCA_964575675.1 uncultured bacterium | reverse complement strand
GTGAGTGGCGCACATTCTTGGACTGCGACGGTGCAACGCGCTTCTCAGTAATTAAAGGATGGATATCGTGTGCCTTGGCCTCGGTGCTCGATTCGGCAACTATTCTTCTCGCCGGCCAGAGAACCTATCATGAGGGCTCCTGTATAGCGCCTTTGGCTGCCGATCTGACACTTGTTTGCTTTTAGGACTCACGGTACCGCGAGGGCGATCATCTTGGCTCATCTCAACTACCCGGACAGACCAAGGCCCCTGCAAGCCCGGAGGCCGCACCCGTTCCCCCAGGGGTTCCTGATTCTGCCAGGTTTCTGCTTCCCCGAACCGCTCCCGACCCGGAAGGGTCCGAGACTCAGGGTGCCCCCCTCCCGCCCAGATGGCACCGATTCCGGGGTCTATGCCGCCATCACTGCTGGAGGAGGCCGCGTGGTCACGCGCGGCTTGTGTTCAGAAAACCGGGACCGCCACACTCGACGGAAGGCGAATGGATAGGAGGGATGCCATGAACGTCCAACGATCGCTCTTGCTGGTCTCTTCCCTGTTAGTCTTGAACTTGGGACACACGCAAACTGTGCACGCAGCGCAGGTGGAGACCAGTCTGCACGAGCGGGCACGGGCGGCGGATGTCATTCTGATCGGCCGAGTGCTGGAGGCGACCCCTGAGCGCGAGGTCGCCACGAACAACATTCAGACGCGTACGAACCTGGCTGTGGTGCACCTCCTGAAGGGAGAGGCGTCTGGAAGCACAATGCTCCTCACGCTTCCTGGAGGAACGCTTGGAGATGTCACGCAGACGCTTCCGGAATTCCCGTTGCTGCAAGTGGGCAAGACCTATCTGCTCTTCCTCCGACCTCAATATCCTTATCCGATCCTGGGCGGCGGCGGTGGTGCCGTCGAGATAGTCGATACGGTCTCGGACGGTGCCGGAATGACGCTCTCCGAGGCCATCATGGCCGTGCGGGGTGCTCTAGGTACGCTTCTGAAGGGGGACTCGACACCCTTTGGACCTGTCGGAGCAACGGTCACGCGAACATCCACGCTCGGCCCGGACGAGCGAAGTCCGGAGGTCGATGAAGGAAAGGATCCCAAGTCCGAGCGATCAGTACCAGGCCCGCGGAGTCCGTCCACAACGACTGTAATGACTGAGAACTTCGAGGGCGTGTGGCCGTCTGGTTCGTGGACACGATTCTGGTCGAGCAACTGCTACACTTGGGATGACGATCTGTGCTCTCCGTGTGGCGGAAGCTGGGCCGGATGGTGTGACGACGAGAACACTTGCGGTGGCACCGATATCAATCCGTGTACGACCAACTACCCGAACAACAGTGACGCCTGGGCAATATGGGGCTCATTTTCCACCGTAGGGGCCACCAGCGGAAAGGTCGACTTCAAGTTCAAACTGCGGTGCGAAGGAAACTATTACGATTACCTGTTCGTCGGATTCTCGGCGGACGGTACTAACTTCACCGGAACGCGATGGACTGGCGATTTTGGCACAGGCTGCCAGACGGCGACCGTGACGATCCCTGCCAACATGCTGGGCGACGGCACCGTCTGGTTCGGAGTCCTGTTTCACTCGGACGGCTCGGTCGTCAGTGGCAACGGTGCCCAGGTGGACGACATCGTTTTGACCAAGGAAGACGCCCCCCCCCCCTGTAACCCCGTGATCACCGGCTTCAGCCCCAGTAAGCTGCCAGCCGGAAATGGAGCCATTCTTACCATCAGCGGGACTGGGTTCGGCGCGCAAGCGGGTACGGTGACTTTCTTCTACCGGGACGGCCAACCTCGTATCCCGGGGCAGGTGCAGAGCTGGAACGACACTCAGATTGTCTGCACTGTGCCGGTCGCGACGATCGGGGGCTACCCGGCGTCGGCAGGAAGTGGGGACATTCAGGTGACACCCCCGTGCGGCACCATGGCCAGCCGCGCCGGGTTCAAGGTGTCATATGGATACGGCGGAGCGAAATGGCCGGGCTCGCGACCAGAGATCAACCTCAAGGTCAACGATAATGCGCCCGGGATCTCTGGAGAGCACCTGGTCCTCGATCGTGCTGCGAGGGAATGGACCTGCGCAGGAGACGCGCGGTTCGGCTTCAGGATCGACGGGGCCACAACCGCGACAGGCGCATCGCAGAACGGCTTGAATGAGATCTGCTGGGGAGCGATCGACGGCCCCGGCAACACGCTAGCCATGACCATGATCACGTCGTCGGGCACAACCGTGATCGAGACGGACATCGTGTTCGATAGCGCCGAGCAGTGGGCTGTCGATGCCGGCGGGAACTTCTTCGATATTCAGGCCGTTGCGACACACGAATTGGGACACTGCTTGTTTCTCCGCGATCTCTACGGCCACATCGATGCGGAGTATGACGGTGCAAAGACCATGTACGGCGTCACCGGTGCGGGCGATTGGCATGCACGGGATCTCCACACGGATGACATTGACGGCATCAAGTGGATTTACACGACGGACGGCAATGCGTGCCCGACCCTGACGATCGCGAACCCGGCGTGCGGAGGCGCGGCTGTCGTTCAGGGAGGGGACTACGCCCTCAATAGCTCTGCATCCGACTCTGACAACGAGGCTTTCGTTTCATTCGCGTATGACACGGACAATAAGTGGTACAATGGCGGCCACACTTGGTTTGCCTTGACACTCAACGAGGCCCAGGCCACAGGCTATCACTGGAATCCGGTCAACGCCCCTCCGGGCACTTATTACATATGGGGTTTCATTTACGACGGCGTTCACACCGAACAGTATGCCGTAGCTTGCGGACAGCTGACGGTCACAGCCCCAACCACGGATCTCGTCATCCAGCAGATCGATCCGGACGTGGGCACGGCCGGACAGGCGATCACGGCGACCGTGACCGTCAAGAATCAAGGCACCGGAAGCGCGGCCGCATCGGCGACGCGCGTTCGTGTCGATGGGGTCACGAAGTGCGCGGCGATCGCGACACCGGCCATCCCGGCCGGGGGCACGACGCAGGTGACCTGCGACATCGGGAGCTACTCTGCGGGCACGATCCAGGTGGAGGCCTGCGCGGACATCAACGGGCAGGTGACCGAGTCCGACGAGAGCAACAACTGCAAGACCGAGCCGATCGTGGTCAGCGGCACACCGGATCTCGTCATCCAGCAGATCGATCC
>CAZNRY010000122.1:0-9620 GCA_964575675.1 uncultured bacterium | reverse complement strand
GCCGATCGTGGTCAGCGGCACACCGGATCTCGTCATCCAGCAGATCGATCCTGACACTGCGCCGGCCAATCAAGCGACCACGGTGACGGTGACGGTGAAGAATCAGGGGGGTGTGGTGGCCGGGGCTTCAAAGACACGGGTCAAGGTAGACGGGGTTGTGAAGTGCGATCAGATCGACACCCCGGCCCTGGCGGCAGGTGCTCAGACCACGGTGACCTGCAATGTTGGGACGTTGGCCTGTGGGACGCGCCAGGTGGAGGCCTGCGCGGACATCAACGGGCAGGTGACCGAGTCCGACGAGAGCAACAACTGCAAGACCGAGCCGATCGTGGTCAGCGGCACACCGGATCTCGTCATCCAGCAGATCGATCCTGACACTGCGCCGGCCAATCAAGCGACCACGGTGACGGTGACGGTGAAGAATCAGGGGGGTGTGGTGGCCGGGGCTTCAAAGACACGGGTCAAGGTAGACGGGGTTGTGAAGTGCGATCAGATCGACACCCCGGCCCTGGCGGCAGGTGCTCAGACCACGGTGACGTGCGCCATCGGCAGCTATCCGGCAGGAATCGTTCAGGTCGAGGCCTGTACGGATGTCACTGCGCTTCTCGTTGAGTGCGACGAGTCCAATAACTGCAAGACAGAGCCTCTGACCTTCGGGGTCGCGGCACGGTTCTACTTCCCGCCGAGCTTGAGTCTCTGCCGAGGCCAGCAGGGTGTCTGGATTCCGGTGCGCTGCCAGAACCCGGATCTGATGAAAGGCTACTCGGTGACCTTCCTATTCGATCCGAATGTGTTCGAGATCATTAGCCTGAACGACATTACGATTGTGGGCACTCGCGGAGAAGGGGCAGTGATCTTCACGCGTAGCTTTACGGATCACTCGGTCACAGCCGGGATCGTCTTCAGCTACACGTGCCCACCGTCGATTCCGGCTGGAGACGGTGACGTCCTGCTCGTGAAGGTCAACGTGAAGCCCAACGCTCCGCTCGGCGCGACCAACCTGGATCTAGCGGATCTGCCGCCGGCTCTCAATCGGATCACAAGCTGCGACGGTCAGACGATACCGCCAAACTTGGATGATGGCGCGGTAACGATCACGGCGCAGTGCGGGTTCGTCCGCTGTGAGGCCGACGCGAGCGGCGAGTTGAACATCTCCGACTGCATCTACTGCTTGGCCTACCAGTTCGCCGGCGGTCCGGCCCCGACATGCATGGATGCCGCCGACTGTGACGATTCTGGTGAGATCAACATTTCTGACTGCATCTACTGCTTGTGCTACCAGTTCGCTGGCTGCCTGCCGCCGCAACTCCCCTTCCCGACCTGCGGTCCCGACCCAACGTCGGATGCCCTGGACTGCCAGGACTTCCCGCCGTGCAGCGGAGAATTGGCGAGGACGCGGATTGCTCGGACATCTTTCGCAGCGGGGGGATCTGTTGAACTGAGTCTCATTCCTTCCGAAGGCGACAGTCTGTACGTCGGATTGGGCGTCACGCCAGACGCATCGACCATTGGATTGGAGACTACGCTCACTTATGACCCGAGCGTCATCGAGTTCATCGGTCTTCAGAAAGACGGCTTCGTTGGAGGGACATTTGGCTTCTTCTCAGCCAAGGACCTGCCGGAAACTGGGCATATTCGGGTTGGCGCGGTCACCGATACCCAATTGCGGAAACCACTCCTCCCGGGTTCGTACGACCTAGGGTACTTACTGTTCCGTGTCGTCCGAGGCCAAGATCTTCCTGGAAGTCGGATTGGAATCGAGCAGGCGCGGTTCGTTCGTGCTGATGGGAGTACCGCGCTTCTGACTGGTGGGGAGTCGGTGGTCTTAGGTTCGATCCGCCCCCACGTCGTCTCGGCGCCTCCCGCGCTCTCAGTACCGAACCCCTTCGGCCAGGGTAGCGTAATCGGGCTCAGGCTCGATCGCGCGTCGTCCGTGCGTATCGAGGTCTATGACGTACGCGGATTGAAGATCGACGACTTCTCTTGGGCAGAACTCCCAGCAGGTCATCACGAGATCTCCTGGGCTGGTGCAAATCGAGCTAATCATGTATCTCCAGGTGTCTACTACCTGAGGGCTACTCTTGGAGAACACCGGATCGTTCGGAAGCTCACTCTGATGAAGTAGTGCGTGGAGAGGTAGAAACGGTGGGTGGTCGCGTCGATAGGCGGAGGGGATCGATTCAGAGATCTCGCTCCCTTCTTCCACCCACCCACCGTCTCGCTCATGACAAGGTACTACCGCCTTCGTATCAGAGATCTTCTGGTGAAGACTCGCACTGGGCATGAGAGCCTTCATCCAAAAGGAATGAACCACTTGGACAAAGCTTCACCGACAAAGAGACCGCGTTCTCTCCGCTTCTTGGTCCTCGTTTTGGCTCTCGCGTCGCCCAGCTCAAGGGCTTTCTCTTCCGGAGCGCCCGGTGGAGACGCTCTCACCGATCGATTCTACATGGATCCTGGGCTCTCGGGTTTCCCTGGCGATACAATCCGCGTCAGCATAGGCGGGACAAATAGCGAGGCCATCAAAGGTTACTCGATCAATCTGGCTTTTGACGGTGCGGTTCTTGAGTGTGTTGGCCTGCCGTCTATTGATGATACGCGAGCTGCTGGCTCGGCAATCTTCACGACCAAGTGTGACGTCGGTGACGCTACGGCTGGCGTCGTCTACTCGTTCGGTTGTCCTCTACAGATTGAACCTGGTACAGGTGCATTTCTCCGTTTAGATCTGCGGATTGCTCCCAATGCCGTGCCTGGTGTGACGCAGATGAATCTGCTAGATGATGCCCCCGCCCTCAATCGGATGACTCTGTGCGATGGCGCTACTCGCATTCCCGCTTTGAATGGTACCGCGATCACCGTAATTGACCCCACCGCACTCGGGGGAGTGTCTTGGGGAATTGTTAGAATGCTGTTCCGTTGACGACCATGACCCCAGGATGTTGGCGGGGCATCGGCGACTGCTACCCCCGAACTACTGCGTACCGGGAGACCTCGTCTGTGCCCGGTCTTCCACGCAATCGCCAGATGACCTGAGCGTTAAGTAGTCCCCCGAGGGGCGCGACCGGACTGTACGCCTGCCGCTCGATTATGAATCTCTCCGCAAGGAGCCTCCGCATCACGCGAAAATCAAACCCTTTGTGCGGAAGGAACTTCATCGTCGGATCGCGCCGCACCGGTAGCCCCAGCGTCGCCCTCGCGAGTTCCGGGACGGAATATCTTCTATCCATTCGCGTGAGCGCCATAGCCGCGACATACTTGAACAGTACCGCGGAACCCACCTCGATCGGCACGCTGACGACGAGGATCCCATCGGGGGCAAGCAACCTTTCAAACTCGGCAAGCGTTTCCTGGACCACATTCGGTTGGAGGTGCTCAAGGACCTCGAGACATGCGATCCGATCGAACGAGGCGCTCGCGAGATCGAGAGACGATTTCATGATCCGGATCCGTTCGCCGAACCGCTGCACGAGTTCCGCTTGAAGAAAATCGAACGGTTCGATGGCCGTGAAATTCTCGATTGGAGCGTGCGGCAAGAGAAGCTCGAGGAGGTACCCATCCCCGGAACCGTAGTCGAGCACGCGCGACTCGGGTCCGACATCCAAGAAATCGCGGGCGAGCGTGAGACGCCGGAGGTGCGAGAACCTGAAGAGCCGACGCCGGTGCGCATGCGTGCGCGCCGCGTAGTCACAGGGGCGGCAGTACTTGGCGTCCGGATCCTCCAAGAGCTTTCCTCCGAAGCAGTTCGACCTATCGAACGTGGCCGGATTCTGATGCGGGTCGGTGTGTAGAGTCAATGAAGATCGCTCGGGTCGGGTGACCCGCGCAGAAGAAGCAGCAGGGCATTTGACTACCTGTCCGAACCGTCAGGCTCGGCGGACAGGCGGCGCCGGGTCATCATGGAGACAGTCCCACAGCCCGCCCCGGGGCCAGTGATGCGGCGCAACAGTTCGCTAGACCGTGCCGCGGATCATAACCGCGAGCTGATGGGCGTGCTTGTGGTTGTACTCCACCGCGAGCTTCTTGTAGTTGACGAGATCGATGATCGTCCCGATCCAGCAGAAACCGGCCGTGAAGAGATACAAGAGCCCCATCCCGATCTGATCAAGGACAAACCGCTGCACCCCCGCGATTCCGATAAATCCGAGCAGGGTCAGGAGCAGGATCGTCTGAGGGTCCTTCCGGCGGCTGCGGTAGGCATAGGCGAACTGCGTCGCCTGCTCGTCGGTCAGGTCCTTGATGACGCCCGCCACGATCAACATCTCGTCGCCTTCCAACTCGGGAAGGAACTGCATCACGTTTGCCATTCTCGCGCTCCTTTGGTTCGAAGGCTCCAAGACCCGGCAGCTTGCGGCCTCGCGAGCAACCCGATCACACGCGCCGCGAGGATCGAGAGAGCCGGGATCCCGAGAGGATGGGCCATCCAGGACGCCGCCATATCCCCGTGGAGAAAGTGATGGATCGCCGCCCCAAGTCCGCAGCCGGGACACGGTCCGAGACCGAGCCGATGGAAGAGACAGAGATCGAGCTTGGCGCTCGATGCCGGATCAAAGAAGAAAAGCGCGACAATCCCGCCTCCCCAGATCATCGCCTCGATGGGCGCACGGCGAAGGAGGGACTTGCGCGCGTTGATCAACCCCGGCTCCTTTCCCGGAAACCTGTCCCGTCACCTGCGATTCGTACGGATCGCGGCCCTTGCGGGTTGCAGGGGCCGACTCCACCGTAGGCCGCGACGCGCATGCCGCTGGCGATGATAGTGGATGGACCCCGGCTTCAAGCCACAAGGGGCTGCGGGGACTCTATTTCCCGCTTCCCGCCCCCAGGGAGTCCCGAGCCGCCCCGCCCTCGGGAACCACAGGCGCGAAATAGGCGGCCGGGTCCTCGTCGAACTTCTCCTTGCAGTCGTTGCAGCAAAAACGCATCTCGCGCCCGTCATAGACGGCCGTGACCGACCCCTCCATGCTGGCGAGTGCGACCCCGCCGCATGCAGGGCACCGATAGGTCACGTAGTCTCCGGGGTTGGCTTCGAACTTCACTTTGCAGTCGGCGCAGCAGAAATACCAGGTCCGTCCTGCGTATTTCGTCTTCTGGGTCGCGTCCTTTATCCGGACCTCCACATCGGAGACCGGGCAGTGCGTCGTCGCGTACCGCTCCGGAGCTGCCCGGAACTTCGCGAGGTTCTCCGCCGATCCAAACTTGTAGATCGTATCGAGGAAGATCGCAATCGGCGCGTCCGCCGCCTTGACCTTCTTCCCGGACACGGGATCGACAGCGCCCGCCTGCTTGATGGCGGTCTGCACCGCAGGCGGCGCCGCGAGGGCCGGCATGGCGCACAGGGTCAAGATCGCGACCGCCAAGAGAACGGCCGCCCGGAAGATCCTATACATTCTTCTCGCTCCTTCCGTCCAGCAGCGCGTCGCCGCTGAACCGCTTGAGTCGAAGGCTGTTGGCTACGACGCTGACCGAACTCATCGCCATCGCGAAGGCCGCGATGGCCGGATTCAGAAGCCATCCCGTCACAGGATACAAGACGCCCGCGGCGATCGGGATGCCTACACAATTGTAGATGAACGCCCAAAAAAGATTCTGGCGGATCGTGGCCATCGTCCGACGCGACAAGTCGATCGCGGCGATCAACCGCGAGAGATTACCCCCGAGGAGGGTGATCCCCGCGCTCTCAATCGCAATGTCCGTTCCCGTCCCCATTGCGATGCCCACATCCGCTTGGGCGAGGGCGGGCGCGTCGTTGATCCCGTCGCCGATCATGGCGACCCGATATCCTTCCGCCTGCAGCTTGCGCACCGCCTCGGCCTTGTCGGCGGGGCGGACCTCCGCGAAGACTCGATCAATCCCGACCTGCGTGGCGACGGCGCGGGCCGTTGGCTCCGTGTCGCCCGTCTGCATCGATACCGCGAGACCCCGCGCGCGAAGAGCCTCGACGACGGCGGGCGCATCCTCGCGGATCGGATCTTCGATTCCGAGAACGGCGGCGAGGCGGCCGTCGATTGCGGCGAAGACGGAGGATTGCCGGGCGTCCGTTTCTCCAGCGGCGGGCGAGCCACCCTCACCGATGTGAACGCCGTAGCGCTCGAGAAGCGCGCGATTGCCCACCAGAACGGGCTTGCCGGCGACGCGCGCGATGACGCCCTCGCCGGTCACCGAGTCGAATCCCTCGGGCGACGGGATCTCGATCCCCCGTCGCCGGACCCCCGCGACTACCGCTTCGGCGAGCGGATGTTCCGATCGGGTCTCGGCCGCCGCGATCAGCGAAAGCGCCTGCTTCTCGTCCACACCTTCCATGACTCGAACGGAGGTGAGCACCGGAGCGCCGCGCGTCACCGTTCCGGTCTTGTCCATTATGATCGCGCGCGCCCGCCCGAGCGTCTCCAGCGCGACGGCGGACCTCGCGAGGATCCCAAGCTCCGCGCCCTTGCCGGTCGCAACCGTGATCGCGGTCGGCGTGGCCAGCCCGAGCGCGCAGGGGCAGGCGATGATCAAGACGGCGACGAAGTTCGTCAGCGCGTAGGCGAGCCGAGGCTCGGGACCCGCGATGAGCCAGACGATCAGTGTTGCGACCGCAACCGCGATCACGGCTGGAACGAAGACCGCCGCCACTCGGTCGACGAGGCGCTGGATCGGCGCCTTGCTCCCCTGGGCGCGGCGCACCAACTCGACGATCTGCGCCAGTACGGTCTCCCTGCCCACTCGGGTCGCTTGGAATGTGAAACTCCCGGTCCTGTTCACCGTCGCGCCGATCACTGTGTCGCCCGGCCCCTTTGCCACCGGAATTGGCTCGCCGGTCACCATGCTCTCGTCGACCGATGAGCGGCCGCTCACGATCCGGCCGTCCACCGGCAGCCTCTCCCCGGGGCGGACAACCACGACGTCGCCGACCACGACATCTTCAACGGAAAGGTCGATTTCCCGATCGTCGCGCAGGACACGCGCCGTTCGCGCCTGAAGCCCGATCAGCCTGCGGATCGCGTCGGACGCCTTGCCCTTCGCGCGCTCCTCGAGCAACTTGCCCATCAGGATCAGGGTGACGATGACCGCGGCCGTCTCGTAATAGACGTGAACCGTTCCGTGTGGGCGCATTGCCGGCGGGAAGATGGACGGCGACAACGTTCCCGCGACCGAGAAGAGGAAGGCCGATCCCGTTCCGATCGCGATCAGGCTGTTCATGTCCGCCGTCCTGCTGCGTGCGGCCGCCACGAGACCGCGGAAGAACGGCGTCGCGGCCCAGAACATCACGGGGAGGACGAGCGCGAGCTGGAGCCCTTGATTCAAGCGCTCCGGAATCGGTCCGTGCCGGCCGAACATCGCCGGCATCGCGAAAAGCAGGATCGGAATCGTGAAGGCGAGCGCGCCGAGGAATCGCCGCCGCAGTTCGCCGAATGCCTTCGCATGTTCCGCCTCGAGGATGTCGTCGCCCCCCTCCGCCCCCAAATCCTTCGCGTCGTAGGCGCCCGATGACCGCACCGCCGCGATCAGCCGATCCGCATCGACGGCAGCTCCGGCCATCCGCACCATAGCCGTCCCGGCGGCGAAGTTGACGTTGGCCTCGACAACGCCCGGCACTGCACGAAGCCCCGTCTCCACCTTGAGAACGCAGGAAGCGCAACTCATCCCGGTCACCGCGAGGTGGCGGACCATGCCGGCGTCTCCAGGCAGACCTCCGTCGCCGGGGAGCACAAACGTTGTGGCGGGACCGAGCGAGATCTTCACCAACTCGGGCTCGGGCGATTCTCCTGGGGGCGGCGCGACCCGCGCGGGCCCGCCTCGGATCCGGGACCCCGGTCCTTCCCGCCCCCGCCCGATGGCAGCCGGATCGATCTCCCGATCCGATTCGATCATGACGCTCTTCGCCACGTGGTCGGCGTTGGCGCTGAGGATCCCCGGCACCTCCTCGAGACGGCGCTTCACGTTCGCCTCGCAGTTTCCGCAGTGCATCCCCTCGAGACGGAATCGGACCGTTCGTTTGTCCGGCGCGCCGGCTGGGTTCATCTTCTCGCTCATGGGATTCATTCTATACCTCTGCCGCGTTGCTACCGGGCGCCTATGCAGAAGCGATGTCGCCGCCTACTACGCCCTGCCGTCGCATCATCTTCTTCCAGCGGTTTGTCATCAGCCAGTGGAACAGAACCGGGAGAAGAAGATCTATCACTTCGTCTGCGACGAGAAGTCCTCCGAGCACTGGCGCCACCATCGGCCGCATCACCTCCGCACCAGTACCGTGCGCCCAGAGCATCGGCATCAGCCCCACGATCGCGACCCCTTCGGTGAGGAGCTTGGGGCGCAATCTGTGCACGGCTCCCCTCACGACGGCCTCCGTGATCTCCGCTTCATGCTTGATCGCGGCGAGCCCGCCCTTTCGATCCAACGCATCGCGCAGATAGACCATCATCACTATCCCGGTCTCGGTCGCCATGCCGAAGGCCGCGATGTACCCCACCCAGACCGCGACGCTGAAATTGAAATGGAAGATGGTCTGGAAGATCACCCCCCCAACGAGCGCCCCGGGAAGAGCGAGCATCATGAGCATCGCCTGCGAGAAATCGTTGAAGGTCAAGTAAAGGATCAGCAGGATCAGCGCGATGACCGCAGGGAATACGATCTGGAGGGTCTTCTTCGCGCGCACCTGATGCTCGAACTGCCCGCTCCACTCGAGGTAGTAGCCCTGCGGCAGCTTGACCTTCTCCTGCACCAGCCGCTGCGCCTCCTCGACGAATCCCACGATGTCGCGGTCACGCACATTTAGTTGCACATAGGCACGGAGCATCCCGTTTTCGCTCTTGATCATACTCGGCCCCTGAACGATCTTGATCGCGGCGACCTCGGAAAGTGGAATCTGAACGGGGCCGGCGCTCGATGCTCCCGCGAGCGGGGTCGTCGAGGCGGCCGCGGCGAGATCGTCCAGTTCGCCCCCGGCCGGGACCGGCATCGTTCCCGCGCCTCCGGACATCCCACCAGAACCGCCCGACCGCGAGCCCGCTCCCATTCCGGACGATCCGCCCATGCCTCCGGCACCCGTCGCCGCCGCCCCCTCGATCGCCGCGCCGCCCGCTCCGGCGACCAGCACTCGTCCGATCGCCTCTTCGTCATCGCGGAAGTCGCGCGCGTAGCGCACGCGCACGGGGAAGCGTTGCCGCCCCTCGACCGTGCTCGTGATCGTCTTGCCACCCAAGGCGACCTCGATCACATCCTGAATGTCGCCGACGTTGACGCCGTATCGCGCGGCCTTCACGCGATCGATCTCGATGTCGAGGTAGTTCTCCCCCACGATTTGATCGGGAAACACGTCCACCGCGCCCCGGACCCCGCGCAGCGTGGCCGCGATCTCCGCCGACACGCGCTGGATCTCGTACAAGTCATTGCCGAAGACCTTGACTCCGATCATCGTACGAACACCGGTCGCGAGCATGTCCACCCGGTTGATGATCGGCTGCGTCCAGATGTTCCCCCATCCGGGCAGCTGGAGTTCCGTGTCCATCTCCTTGACCAGATCGGCCTTGGTCTTGTGCCAGAGGAACCGGCTTCGTTTCAGGTCCCGCTCGCGGTCCCTCCAGAGACCCTCCAGGTCTTCGCTCCTGACCTCCCGCTCGGCCACACCTCGTTCGCGCCCC
>CAZNRY010000121.1:0-12995 GCA_964575675.1 uncultured bacterium | reverse complement strand
GGTCTGCGTGACCTCGGGAGCGGCCAGCCGTAGGAAATAGACGCCGGTCGGGATTCCCGCCGCGTCGAATCGAGTGGTTTGCTCACCCGCAGGGGCGGGGCCATCGAGGAGCGACCGGATGAGCCTGCCGGTCACATCGTAAAGCTCGAGCCGGACCGATCCGCCCCGATTCACGCGATAGGTGATCCGCCCGCTCCCGCCGAGCGGATTAGGATCGAGGGAGATGAAGGCGGCGTCCGGATGGTCCTCGATCGAGGGGGCGCCCGCCACCGGGTCCCGAACGACCGTGAGCGTCAGATCATCCACGGCGGCCTCGACGAGCGACTCCGCGCCGAGGTCCTCTGCGGTGAAGCGGATCCGGACATGATCCGTCAGCTCGATGTAATCCTCGAGCGCCTGCGTGACGTGCCGCCACTGGCTCACCCCCAGGCTCGTCTGCCCGATGGAAACCCAGTCGATCCCGTTCGAGGTCACGTCGACGCTAAGATAGTCTTCTAGATCCCACCCGCCGATCAGGCTGTTCGAGTACCATCGCCAGTAGTCCAGCGTGGCGGACACGGCTCCCCCAAGCCGAAAGACCGGGGAGAGAAGCGTCGTCTTCCCGCCGTCGACGTCCGCGTCCTGGGCCGCTCCCCCTGAAACGCCATTGCCCGTCACGAAACAGAGCACGGCCGGGCCGCCGGCCGTGTGGTCGTCCTCCGGCTGCGCCGTCTGGCCACCGACCGTCGTGCCGACAGGGTCGGCCCGCAGCCACCGGCCGCCGGTCGCCGTGTCATCGTGAAGCCCAACGATCCAGCCCCGATCGACCTCCGCGTCGTCGAACCACTCTCCGATCTGAACCGGGTAGTCGAGCTCGGCGGCGACTCCCCCCTTGCCCATCAGGGAAACATGAAGCGGCAGGGTTCCCGGCGTCGGGCAACCCGCGCCTATTTGTACCCGGAACGTTCCAAGAAGCCCTTCGCCGCCGGCCGGCGCGAGCAGACACTCCCCGTCACCCTCGAGGATCCGAACGGCCGGATCGGAACAGCTCAAGACGCCCTGAAGACCTCGCGCCCCGCCGTGGCCATTGTTGACGATCCGAAGCTGGACGAAGAACACCTCTCCCGGATCGGGACCTCCGTCGCCGTCCCCCGGCCAAGCCGTATCGTCGATCCGCACGCTTCCGGCGCTCAAGACCGGCGCCGCTATCGTGAGACTGAAGCTCCGCATCCAGTTCTTCTGCGTCGAATGGATTCCGACGTCGAAGGAAACAACGTGCTGATCCGGCGCGTCCCCGGCGATCACGATCACATACGGCCCGGCCGATGCCGCGGTGGAGTCCGGGACAATCCTTCCGAATGGCTGCACCGCCCAGTCGACCTGCGCGTACGAGTCAGCAGTCGCGATCGCGGCGGTCACCGAGTCAGCCGGCTCGACCCCGGTGTTGCGAAGCACGATCGACAGATCGACCATCTCCCCGGGTCCCAACGCCCCGTCGCCGTTGCCCGTCTGATCGTCGGCGATCGTCACCTCGGAGAGCACCAGCGTTGGTCCGCTCAGGGGAAGAACCTCAACCGGCGCGATGAGCGGAACCTTGTTGCTCGCCGTGACCGTCAGGATCAGCGTCATCGGCGCCGAGGGGGGCGCGTCCATGTGGATCACGGCAGCCCCGCCCGCGTCCGTCTGGGCGGAACCGTAGAGGACTCCGTTCGCATAGAGCGCGCAGCGCGCTCCTTCCACGAACTCGGCCGTCAGGGGATAGTCCCCCTCTCCGACAAAGATGGAATCGGCGCGCATTACGACCATCGCTTCGGGAGCGGCGGAGCGGATCTGAAGCGAGGGATCGCCGAAGAGATGCCACGTGCGGAACATGCTCGCCCCGGCCGCGCCATAGATGTCCATCATGAGGCAAGAGCCGTTGGCGCAGAGTCCCCCGATCGTGTGCATCTGCCCGCCGACGAGAAGATCAACGAAGGCATCCTGAGCGCTCATGGGCGGGTCCCAGGTCTGATTGACCGAGGACATGTACGCGGCGATCGCGCCGGTCGGATTGCCTCCGTGTTGGGCGCGGAGCCAGGTCTCCGCGAAACAGGTCCCCCCCGCGAAGGCGCCGCTGACGCACCCCACGCTGAAGATGAAGGGGAGCATCCGGTCGTTCGTCAGGGCCGCCACGTCGTCATTGGTGAAACCGGTTGTTCTCCACCCGACCGATGAACCATGGCCCGTGTAGTTCACGACGCTGCGCCCGGCATTGAGCGCCGCCGAGAGCATCGCCGCAGTCGCCCCCGGATCGTAGATGCGATCCACCTCCGCGTATGTGTAGCCCAGGAGCTTCGAGCGGATGACATCAAGATGCTCGAAGTCGTATTCCCCGTTGTCCCCCGGCCCTTCCGCGGATGCGATCCCGGTCCCCGCGCGATACCAATCGGCCCCGATCGCGGGGTTCCGCTCGTACTCGATCGTGCGATCGACCTGCGTCTGGAGCTCGGCCACGGACGCCGCCGAGAACCGGCCGATGAAGACCTCGGGGTAGCTGTCGTCCCCCGCGATCAACGAGTAGGTCGGGTCCGACGCCCCGCCCGCCGCATAGGCCGTGGCCACCTGCTCGGCGTCTCCGACAAGAAGGACGTACGCCAGGCCCTCCGCGTAGTAGGCATCATCGATGTAGGCGTCGATCTGCGCCTCGGAGTTTCCGACTGCCGACACATCCACGATGCGCGTCGGGATCCCCGTCTGCCGTTTCCACTCTACGAACGGAAGCATCGCCTCACGGAGCGAGTCGGCCGCGATCACGAGCATTCCGCCCGCCTCGGGGACCGGGACGTACCTCGAGGCTTCCCAGTTCAGGAAGTGCTCCTCGTAAAGATCGGCAAACTCCGGGACCTCTTCGCCCGGCGGCGTTGCGCGGAGCGGCACATTCCTCTCGTCGTGACCGTCGGAGGCGACCTCGATCCGCATATGCCTGGCCGCGCGGAGCAACCCGCCGGGCCCGCAGGCGCGAATCGGGGAGACCTCTACCGTCATGCCCCGATGGTCTCGCAGGATGTAGGGACCGCCGCCCTTGAACCATTCCCGCGGCCACCAGGCGGGCTCGCCGTAGATCGGATCAAAGGCATAGGGAACAGTGGAGGGATCGACCGTCCGCAGCAGGTCCCCTTTCGAGGGGATGACGGGATACCCCTTGAACTCGACGACATCGGACTCCAGGAGGCGCACCGCCATCCGAGCCGCATCGGGGATGATCAAGCTCCGCGCGACGCGGGGCAATCCCGGCAGCCCTAACTCCAGGAGACGTCCCTCGCCCGGGAGGATGATCGCGTAGTAGGTCTCGCCGCCGATCGCAACCGGCTCCGCGTAGAAACCGGGGATCGTGTAATCGAGGACGATCCGATCGGCCGCCTCCTCGATCACGCGCACATCGACCCCTGCCCCCTCGCTGCCCCCCAAGCTGACCCACGCCGCGCGGGAAACGCCCGCGCCGGGTCCGACCAGCGCGAGGGCCGCGCAGAGAACCTGCGCGCGGCGTGCGAATGACCTCCCGGGAGCACCGTTCATGACGTTCCTCGGTTGCGGGGCCGGCCGGCGGCTGGCGGTCCCCTGCTCGGATGCTTCGTCGAGGAGACTTCGCTCCTCCGGTCTGCGGCGTCTGGATGAGGCCAAGTCTACCACGTTCAAGCGGGCAGAACCAGTTCAGGAACGGGAGGTTAGGCCCCTCAGAGGTCCGAGAAATCCTCCGCGAGAGCGCGGCGGATCGCCCCCTCGATCGGGACGCGGACACGGTAGTTGGGGTTCTCGACGACGAAGGCAGCGGGGAGAGTGAGATCCCGGAATGCGCGCGCGCCATCCCGCGTGAAAGGGAACTGCACGTAGTGAACGCTCGAAATCCGGCCTTCCTCGCCCTGCCCCCCGGCGAATCGGCCGACCGTGCGATCCGTTTCATGGACCTCGAACCAGACATGCTCGCCGCGGTCCAGCCCGATGAACTCCTCCAGCTCTTCCCGGATCCTCTCGGACGCCGCCAGCTCGACGAAGAGCGTCCCGGCCAAGGCCTGGGGCTTCGGGAGAAGCTCATTGTAGGTGTCGAGCTCGTGCTGGATCGCGCCGTCCTCGACGATCCGCTCCGCCCGGAGCTTCTCCTGGATCTGGTAAAGGACGGTCTCTCGATTCTCGAAAACGACCGAGATCCGGTCCCCCGCGGCGATGCACCTTTCCCTGCGCAGGGCGATGATCCGCTTGCGCAGATCAGGCCTGATCCTCTCGTAGCCGGGCAGGTTCCTGATTTCTTCTCGGCGGATCGGTTTCATTCCTTCCTCCGCTTCCTACCCGATCTCCAACGAAAGCCCATACGCTTCGCGCAGTATTTCGACCGGGTGGAGGGAGCGCAGGCCCGTCCCCTGGCCGATCTGCAGCCCTGCCAGAGCGCAGTCGGACGCCACTCGATCCGGAACGAACTCCTCGATGGCGCGAAAGACGGGGCGGGCCACCTTCAGCGAGTCCTCGTAATGAGCGTGCTTCATCCCCCAGGTGCCATCCAT
Source organism: uncultured bacterium (assembly GCA_964575675.1). Lineage (GTDB taxonomy): Bacteria > Eisenbacteria > RBG-16-71-46 > CAIMUX01 > VGJL01 > CAZNRY01. The sequence goes on along the minus strand of CAZNRY010000121.1, from coordinate 8,481 downwards.
GCCGGTGCACCGGTCGACCATCTCGACCTCGGTCCCCGGGATCAACCTGAGGAGATCGCGGCTGCGGCAGCCGATCTTCTGCGCCTTCAGATGGCAGGGAAGATGATACAGGACCTTGCCGGGGCTCGAGACAAATCGCGTGTCCAGCTTGCCCCGCTCGTGCAGCTTCATCAGAAACTCGCACACATCCATGGTCGCACGCGACACGACGCGCGCATCCTCGCTCTCGTCGAGCCACGGATAGTCGTTCTTCAGAACGTAGCTGCAGGTCGGCTGGGGAGCCACGATCGTATACCCTTGATCCACGAACCGGCGGAATGCCCGGACGTTGAACCTGAGGTTCTCGGTTGCGTTCGCGACATCTCCCCCGTCGAGATACGGCATGCCGCAGCAGCGCTGCTCCGGACACACGACCTTGACGTCATGGTGAGCGAGGACCGCGACCACGCTCTTGCCGATCTCGGGGTAGTTGTAGTTCACCGAGCAGGTGATGAAGAGGGCGACCTTCCCTCCTTCCCCCCGGACCTTGCGATTCAGCCTCTTCTCGCGCTTGCGAAACCACCGATCGAAACTCGTCCGCGCGAATGGGGGAAGGTTCCGCCGGCGATCGACGCCGAAGATCCTCTCTAGCAGGAGCCGCCCGAGGCGGCTCTTCGTCCCCCAGTTCGAGACGGGCGCCGTAAGCCCACCGAGCGCGCCCGTCAGGTCTGGATTGCCCAGGAAGCGGTCCGAGAGCGCGACGCCTTCCTCCCTCGCCCGCACGATCCTCTCCCGCAGCACCAATCTTGGAAAATCGACATCGAAAGGGTGTTTCTGGTCGGCCGTGTAGGGGCAGGTCACATAGCAGAGCTTGCATTGGAAGCAGAGGTCGACGACGTTGCGAAGCTCCGCATTCGTCAGCTTCGCGACATCCCCGTCGTGGGCGTCGTCGATGGCGCTGAAGAGGGACGGGAATGAAGGGCAGAACTTGAAGCAGAGCCTGCAGCCGCTGCAGATCTCGGAGACGCGCAACAGCTCCGCGCGCAGGTCCTCTTTTCTCCAGAACGTTTCGGATCGCAGATCGTATGCCACGCAACCTCCTCCCCTTCGGAGCACCCGGCGGCAGGCGCCTTCGGGCCGATTCCCGATCCGAGGGGCCGGTCCGGCAACCGGCCGCCTTGAATCAGGAACCGCTCTGTAGACGGGTCAAGCGCGCCGGTCTCACACCCTCGGCGTCCAGCAGGCGCAGGAGGCGCGCGGTGAGGGCCGCTTCAACCCTTCGCGCTCTCGTGGGAGTACCGGCCGAGTCCGGGATCCTCCCCCCGGCGATCATGTCATGGCCCCCCGCCGCGCCCTCCGTTCCCACGATCTTGCGGATCACGTTGCCCGCGTTGGCGTTCGGGTGGTTCGTCCGGATCGAGAGCACCAGATCAGCCCCGTACCTGCCAATCGCCAGCGCCCACCCGATCCCCTCCAGGCGCACGATCAGATCCGCGAATTGGGCCACCATGTCCGGCGTCTGAACCGAGCCGAGCAGGGTCACGGCCACCTCCCCGTAGATCCGCGTGCCGTCGATCGCCCGGTCGATCATCGCGAAGTAGGAGCGAGGTAGGGGCGCGTGCTCGATTCTCGAGAGGGCCGCGTTGTCGACAAGAGGGAAACAGCGCAAGAAGACGCGCGCATCGGCCTCGGCGGCGTCGCGGCCTAGATTCTGCGTCTCGGAGCGAATCGCGTGGAAGACGACCGTCGACATCCTTCGGTCCGGTTTGATCCCTGCGGCCAGGAGGTACTCGTAGAGGATAGTCGTCGTCGTTCCGTAGTCTTCCCGGATGTCGTAGTAGGTGACGCCGCGCGTCAACCGCCGGCACGGGTGGTGGTCAAACACGACGATCGGCAGGCGTCCCTTCGGCAAGGTCACGTTTCCGCCGTGGGGCTGCGAATCCACGAGCGCGAGCGCGTCGAAGGCCGACGGATCAACCCGAGCTAGGGGAAGGAGTGGAATCCTGAGGACTGTGATCATCGCGCGGTTCTCCGTCCGTCCCACGATCCCCCCGTAGGCCAGGACGACACGGCGCAATCCCATGCGCCGCGCGATGCGTCCCAGGATCCAGGCCGATGCGATCGAGTCGGGATCCGGGTTGTTGTGGGTGAGGATCAGGAGCCGCCTACATCGGCTCAGAGCCTCGGCGAGCCGGTGGAGCCTGCGAACTTCGCGCTTCAAGCCGCTGCCTCCGTCGCGGTTACAGGAGCCGGAGGGCGTTTCGGGGATTCCCCCGCGCGCCCGCAGTGAGACTCCGGAATCCAGCGGCCCACGCTAGCATCCCCTCACCCGAGCGGCAAGCTGCGGGAAAGGACTGGGGAACGCACGCCATTCGTGCAGCAGTTCATTGGAAGGTCGCGGCGCGGGTCGCGAGCCGCTGCGGACCGCGATGCCGGCCGCAGGTCAGGCGACCCGAGCCTCCCCCGGATGATCGTCCGTCTCCGACCGCCCCGCGCGCCCCGAATGGTCCCGCAGCCCTTGCAGGAGAAGCCTTGCGGTCTCTTGCTCCTCGGTGCGAAACACGACTTTCGAATCGATCCCCGGCATCGTCGCCGGGCGGCTCGCTCGATGCACGGGAAGGAAGATCTCTGCCGAGGTTCCCCCCTCCTCCATCGGGTGGAGGTCGATCCGACCACGATGGCGCTGGATGATCCCATAGCTCGCGGAAAGGCCAAGCCCGCGAGCGTGGGGACCCTTCGTCGTGAAGAAGGGATCGAAGGCGCGCTTGCGGACATCGAGAGCCATCCCGATGCCGGAGTCTTCGATCCGTATCACGACCGATTCGCGCGACGCCCTGACCGACGCGCGCACGACGCCGCCCGCCGGCATCGATTCGGCCGCGTTGAGGAGGATGTGCTTCAGGACGTCCGCCAGCAGGGTTTCGGATCCGACGATCGGCGGCGTCGGCTCGATGGACAACTCGATCTGGACGGGGCCCGCCCCGGGGCTCCTCGTCACCCGCCACAGGTTTTCGAGATAGGCAGCGACGTCCCTGAGAATCGTTCCGGCGTTGACCTCCCGGAATGGAAGATCGCTCGAGCCACCGGCGTACTCCTGGATTCTCTTCACGATCTCACCGCCCTGGAGGGCCGAGTTGCGAACGATTTCCAGACCCCGCCGAACGGTCGGATTGTCGGTCCGCGCAAGGAGAAGCTGCGTCCGGCCCAGGATCACCGCGAGTAGGTTGTTGAAGTTGTGGGCTACCATGGCGGTCATTTCACCGATCGCCCGCAGGCGCTCGTTCTGGACGAGCTGGCGCAGCAGGTGCTTCTTGTCGGTCAAGTCAACCCAGAGGAGCTCGACGGCCGGCTCGCCCTGATAGGTGACCCGGTGCCCGCGCACCTCGAAATCGAGCGCCCGGCCGCCCCTACCGACACCGACCCAGTCGGCATCGATGGGCGCCCCCGTCCTCTCTGTGTGGGCGAGGGCTTCGATCGCCGGGCGGGCGAAGTCGGGGTGTACGACCCGGTCGATCGAGAAATCGCTCGCGGTGACCTGTTCCTCCGTGTGGCCAAAGGTCTCGAGGAACGCCCTGTTCACGAAACGGAAGCTCCCCTTCTGCAGCAGGCAGAAGAGGTTGGGCGACGCCTCGACCAGCAACCGGTACTTTTCCTGCGACTCGACGAGCTGGGCCGTTCGATCCTCGACCTTCTGCTCCAGCGTCGCGTTGAGACGCTGGGTCTCGTCGCGGGCCCGGATCAGATCCCGCCGCTGGCGCTCGAGGTTATCGGCGGTCTGGCGGAATCGCTCAGCCAGCACCTCGATTTCGTCTCCCGTCCGAATCCTCAGCGACGAATCCCATACCCCGCGCTCAAGCCCCTCCGCCCCTTCGAGAAGCCGGCCAAGTGGCCGTGTGATCCGTCTGGCGACGAAATGGGAGGCCCCGACGGCGAGCAGGAATCCGATCAACGCGAAAAGAAGGATGTCCGCGCGGACCGCTTGCGCTTCATCCTGCGTCCTGCGCAGGGACATCCCGATACGCAGGCTCCCCCATCGGGTCTCTCCTTCGCTCCCCACCACGGGTTCCACGCGAACGAGGAGTTTCTCCGCGCCGCCGGCCGCTTCCTCGATGCTGAACGGTCGATCGGCGATCTGCCCGCGCAGACTGATCGGGTCTTCGGCCCTCTGCCCGACCATCTCCCGGGATCCGCTCATCCCTGCGATGAGTCCCTCCTTGTCGAGGATCACGACCTGAACAACGTCGGGCTCGCGCAGGGCGTCATCGGCGATCTGCTGGAGCGTCACGTAGTCGTAGCTCATCAGGTAGGGGGCGCTGATCACGGAAAGACTGTGGGTGAGGGAGGCAACCCGCAGCTCGAGCTGCTTGCGGCTCGAGTGGGCGAGCTGCCGGTCGACGACGACGCTGACCGCGAACGACATGACGAGGATCAGGGCCCCGAACGTGAGGGTCATGCGGCTCGCCAGAGGCATCCTGACGCTTCGCATCACCGCAGCGCCACCTGCGCCGACGCGTCCGCGGCCGGGTCAAGCCAAACGGCGCGGAAGGAGAGCAGCGCGAAGCCACACGGACCGATTTCGACCCCCTTGACCGCGGGGTTCCACGCGTAGGCTAGCGAGTTGTGGTAGAGCGGAATCATCGGGACGTCATGGAGGATCTGTTCCTGGAGGTCGACATAGACTTGATTGCGTTCCGATCCGGGAGACATGCCCCGGCCGCGATCGAGCAGGCTGTCGGCCCGCGCTGAACGGTACCCGAAAAGATTGCTCTGCCCCGTCGAGTGGAAGAGCGGATAGAGGAACGCATCCGGGTCGGGGAGATCGGCGACCCAGCTCATAACGAACATCTGAAGTCCCCCCATGGTGGCGAGGCTGTCGAGGGCGCGCCAGTCGTAGTGCTCGATCCGGACGTCAAGACCGATCGCGCGGAGATCCGCCGCGATCGGCTCATAGAGCAGCGGATTCGTCGTGCGGCTGACCGCCAGCGCGACCGGCGCCAGGCCGCGGGCGCCCGGGTGGCCTGCTTGGTCGAGCTGCCGTCCAGCCTCGAGTGGATCGGGCTTCGGCATCCTGTTGACGGGATCGCGGCCCGGCATGCCGGGAGGCAGCAGCCCGGCCGCGGGGACCATACCCTCCGGGTCGACCGCGGTCAGTGCCTCTCGGCGGATCGACAGGAGTGCCGCGCGGCGGACCTCGGGGATGTCGAAGGGGGCCAGGTCGCACCTCAGACCGATGAAACTGACCGAGAGCTCCGGACTTCGATAGACGGGGAATCCGGCCGCACGGGCCTCCGCGCTCGTCCCCGAGGGAAGCCCTGCGAACTGGATGCGGCCATCCTTCAGGGCCTGCAGCTCGAACGGAGGCCCCTCCCCGCGTCCCTGCCCGGCCTCGCTCCCCGCCGGCGCGGAGTAGAAGATCAAGCTATCGACGAACGCCCTCGAACCCCAGTAACCGTCGAATCGGGCGAGACAGACTTCCCCGCTCCGTTCGCGATGGACCAAGCGGAACGGCCCCGAGCCGATCGGATTCGCTTCGGCGAAGAAGGGATCGCTCGAGCTCGACACGGCTCGGGAGACGATGGCGGTCTGCTCCATCGCGAGGACCTTCAGCAGGATCGAAAGCGGCGCGTCGAGCTCGATCTCCAGCGTCCGGTCGTCTCTGACGCGGATTCCATGTACGTGAGCCGCGCGCTTGGCGAGGAAGGCGTCCGCGCCGTGGATCCTTGCCAGACTCGTGGCCGCGAGAGTCCCCTCCATTCCGCCGCGCGACAGGCAGCGCTCCAGGGAAGCTGCGACCGTGGCCGCATCGAGAATCGAACCATCGTGGAACTGCACGTCGGGACGGATCTTGAAGGTATAGAGCAGGCCATCCGGTGAGATTGTCCACGAGGTCGCCAGGGCGGGCTGGAGGCGGAGCCCGGCATCGAGGGCGACGAGGCCTTCGTAGATCTGGTGATCGACGACCGCCTCGTAGACCTCGTCCGAGAGAAGGGGATCCAGGCTCTGCGGCGGCTCGGACAGGACGACCAGACGACCTCCCGAGCACGGCAAGCCCGCGCCAGGGGCGGTTCGCTCCCCGCCCTTCCCGCATGCAAGGAACGCGCACGCCAGGAAGGCGGCCGCGAGAGCGGCCGGCGCCCCGGAACGAGGGAACCTCGCTAGATAGCGCATTGCTGCCTCATCATTTCCCTATCTCCGTGATCGGTCGGAGGATCGTGCTTCTTGATAACTTGCTCGGCCGGTCGCCTTGACCCCCCCCTCCCCTCCCGCCTACGATTCTCGACCGGGGGACGAATGGCATTACGACTGGCATTGGCCCAACTCAATCCGACCGTTGGGGATCTGGACGGAAACGTCCGCCTGATCGAGGAGGCGATCGCCTCGCTGGCCCCGCTTGCACCGGATCTGATCGCGTTCCCCGAGCTCGTCCTCACGGGGTATCCACCCGAGGACATCCTCCTTTACGGACCGTTCGTCCAGGAGGCCCATGAGCGGGCTGCCGAGCTTGCCCGCGCGCATCCCCGAGAGCGGTTGCTTCTCGGGATGCCGATTCGGGAGGAAGCCGGTCTCTTCAACGCGGCAGTCCTTCTTCACGGGGGACGGCTGGTCCACGCCTACCGCAAGTGCACGCTGCCGAACTACGGCGTCTTCGACGAGAAGCGGTACTTCCGCGCGGGGCGCCTTTGCACGGTCTATCGACTCGGTGGCTGGAAGATCGCGGTCAACATCTGTGAGGACATCTGGGCCCCGCGGGGCGTCCCCGATCTGCAGGCACGCGCAGGAGCCCATGTGATGGTGAACCTCTCGGCGTCGCCCTACTACGCGGGAAAGGGGATCGAGCGCGAATCACTCGTCAGACACCGGGCGAGACAGCACGGCCTGACCCTGGCATACGTGAATCTGGTCGGCGGCCAGGACGAGCTGGTCTTCGATGGAGAGAGCCTCGTTTTCTCTCGCGAGGGCGAGCTTCTGGCCCGCGGGGCGAAATGCGGAAGCGATCTGATCGTCGTCGATCTCGAGCCCTCCGCTAAGGGGCCGCTCGCGCGGCCGGACGATCCGCCGTTCGTCCAGCCGCCGCACGATGACCTCGACGGGATCGAAGACGAACTGCGTCCCGAGCTCGTTGATCTCGGCGATCTGGATCCTCCCGCGCGGCCGGCAATTCCTTTCCGGAACACCCCCGCCGCCCCCCTCGCGCAGGAGGAGGAGATCTACCGGGCGCTGGTCCTCGGAACCCGGGACTATGTCCGCAAAAACGGCTTTCGAGAGGTCGTGATCGGGTTAAGCGGCGGGATCGATTCCGCTCTCACCGCAGTGATCGCCTGCGACGCCCTGGGGCGCGAGGCGGTCCATGGGATCACGATGCCCGGGCCGTTCACCTCCCCATCCTCTCTCGCCGGCGCCGAGGAACTGGCCCGTGACCTCGGCATCCAGCTCGACAGCGTCCCGATCGGAGGGCTCTTGGAGGAATACCTCGCGGCGCTGCGACCGGTATTGGGAGACCGGAAGCCCGGCATCACGGAGGAGAACCTTCAGGCCCGCATCCGCGGGGCCGTGCTCATGGCCTGCTCGAATGCGCGCGGCTGGCTCGTCCTCACGACGGGGAACAAGAGCGAGCTCGCGGTCGGCTACTGCACCCTCTACGGAGACATGGCCGGCGGCTTCTGTCTGATCAAGGACGTGCCGAAGTCTCTCGTCTATCGCCTCGCCGAATGGCGCAATGCCCAGGGACCCGCGGGGGGGCCGATCCCCCAAGACACGCTGACCCGTCCCCCGTCCGCGGAGCTGCGCGCAGACCAGAAGGACTCCGACACCCTTCCTCCGTACTCCGTGCTCGATCCGATCCTCGAGGCGCGCATCGAACGCGAGGAGCCCCCCGAAGCGCTGGCGGCCCGCGGGTTCGACCTGGATACGGTGCGCATGGTCTATGACTGGATCGACCGCAACGAGTACAAGCGGCGCCAGGCGGCGCCGGGCATCAAGATCACGGCGAGGGCTTTCGGAAAAGACCGCCGCTATCCGATCACGAACCGCTACCGCAGCGCCTAGCAGCCTCAGAGCGGCGCGAACCGCGCGGTGAAGTGGCGCAAGAACGGCGCTTGATACGTCATCTCGAGGCCCCGGAGATCCTCCCGCCTCGCGAAAACTCCCAGGACGACCTCGGCCACATAATCGATGTGGCTCTGCGTGTAGACGCGGCGCGGGATCGCCAGGCGAACCAGCTCCATCGGCGGAGCGGTCTCTTCGCCGGCCGCAGGATCCCTCTTGCCGAACATCACGCTTCCGATCTCCACGCCGCGAACGCCGCCCTCGACGTAGAGCTCGTTCGCCAGCACCTGCCCTGGGTATCGATCGGGCCGGATGTGGGGCAGGAATGCCCCCGCATCCAGGTAGACCGCATGCCCGCCCGGCGGAAGGATCATCGGCACGCCCTGCTGCTGAAGCTTCTCCCAGAGGTATTCAATCGTCCTCACGGGGGAAAGAAGGGTAGACTCGTCCAGGACC
>CAZNRY010000120.1:0-12995 GCA_964575675.1 uncultured bacterium | reverse complement strand
GCTCGTGATCTCCCGCTCGGCCAAACCTCGTGCGCTCGCCTTCGCATAGAGCTGGTTGCCGAGCGACATCACGAGCTCCCGCGGGGCCCGGTCGGCGAGGGCGTAGTTCAGTGTCTTCATCCGCTTCGCCCAGACTCTGTGGCGGGTCTTCTCGAGCGAGCGAAGAACCTGCTCCTCGAACCCGGGCCGCTCGCGTCCCAAGAGAGAGCGCACGGGATCGCTTGCGGCATCGAGCAGCGTGCGCTGGGGTCGAAGGATGTCGGCCCCCGGGACGAGCAGGCCCCTGCGATCCAGCGAGTCGCGCGCCGCGGCCATGAATGCCGCAACGTTCTCCTTGGCAGGATGCTCCGCCAATCCGACTCCGAACTCCTGGGCCAAACCCGCAGTGATCGCTTCCTGCGCAGCCGGCGGCATTGAGGCACGCAATCCTCCGGCCCCCTTCGCCTGCCGCACGAGATCCTCGAACCCCCGCCGGACAAGGGCAGCCCTGAGCTCACCATCCAGCCCCCGGCGGTCCGCGAGGGCCTCTTTCCGTAGAATCCTCTCAACCTCGAGCGACGCATCCATCGTCGCATCGTTCACGACCGCCGCCGCGTCGTCCTTCGCGAGGCCCGGTCGAACGATCCCCCGCTCCTGCATCGCCGTGAGCAACCTTGCGCCTTCCTTCGATACGTCCTCGAAGCGCACCTTGCGCTTCGGCCACCATTCCTTCGGATGAAGGTTGATCACCGTCTCGATCATGTCGAGCGGCGCCGGATCGGTCGGCGTGTCCGCACGCCCGGCCTTCCCCACGACCAACTCGACCTCCGGGAACGACCGCAGCACCGCGTCCCGGACCTTGATGTCGTCCGCGACCTTCGGCGCCGACGCGCTCGGGATCGTGACCGGCATCTCGAGGATGCTCCCCTCGTCCAGGGGCGGCATGAACTCGCGCCCGAGGTGGCGCGCCATGTTGAACCCCACGCCGAGCAGCACGACGAACGACCAGATGAACGCCTTCCGGTGCCTGAGCAGGAACTGGAGCACCGGCTTGTAGATCTCGATGAAGCTCCGAACGATCGGGTTCTCTTCCTCGCTGTGTAGCCGCCCGCGCAGGAAGATCGGCAGCAGCGCAGGCACGAGGGTGATCGAGAGGAGCGCGACCCCCACCATCGCGAATGTCTTGGTGAACGCGAGTGGATGGAACATCTTCCCTTCCTGCCCCGTCAGCGCGAAGACCGGCAGGAAGGAAATCAGCATGATCGTCACCGAGAAGAAGATCGGCCGCCCGACGAGTTTCGCCGCCTTTAGCACGATCGGGCGGATGTCGCCCGTAACCTTCGAGGACCCGAACTTCTCCGTAAGCTCGTGCGTCGCGTTTTCGACCATCACGACCGCCGCGTCGACCAGGATCCCGATCGATATCGCGATTCCCGAGAGCGACATGATGTTCGATGGAATGTTAAAGAACCTCATCAGGATGAACGCGACGAGCACCGCAAGCGGAAGCGTGATGATGACGACGAAGGCGCTCCCGACGTGAGTCAGGATTAGCAGAATCGCGATCGCCGCGATCACCATCTCCTCGCGCAGCGTGCGGGTCACGGTATGGATCGCATCGTTGATCAGGCGCGTCCGGTCATAGAATGGCACGATGCGGACGCCCTTCGGCAGGCCCGGCGAGAGATCCGCGATCTTCTGCTTGATCCTCTTCGTGATCTCGAGCGGGTTCTCGCCGTAACGCATGAGGACGACACCGCCCACCGCTTCCCGGCCGTTCTTCTCGAGGATCGAACGGCGGGCTTCGGGGGCGATCTGGACGGCGGCGAGCCGCTCGACCGTGATCGGTACGCCGTCCCGCTGGGTGACGACGATATTCCGGATGTCGTCGAGATTCCGGATCCACCCGACGCCACGGATCAGGTACTCCGCCTCGTTCTTGATGAAGACATTCCCGCCGACCGCCGAGTTGCTCCGCTCGACGGACGAGACCACGCTGCCGAGGGTGATCCCGTAGGCGCGCAGACGGTTCGGATCGATCGCGATCTCGTAGGTCTTGACGAATCCGCCGACGCTGCCAACCTCCGCGACGCCGGGGACCGAGTTCAGCTGGTAACGGACATACCAATCCTGGATGGCGCGCAGGTCTCCCAGGTCGCGCCCTTCCCCCTCGACCGTGTACCAGAAGATCTGCCCGAGCGCGGTCGCGTCCGGAGCCAGGTACGGGACGACGCCCCCGGGAAGGAAGGTCGACGCGGTCGAGAGCCGCTCGAGCACCCGCTGCCGCGCGAAGTAGATGTCGATCTTGTCCTCGAAGATGATGTTGATCATCGAGAAGTTGAACTCGGAGGTCGATCGCACGGCCTTGACCCCGGCCAGGCCCTGCAGGTTGACCGAGAGCGGGTACGTCACCTGGTCCTCGATCTCCTGCGGGCTGCGGCCCATCCAGTCGGCGAAGACGATGACCTGGTTCTCGGAGAGGTCGGGAATCGCGTCAATCGGGGTCCGGGCAAGGCTGTAGATGCCGAACAGCGCCATGACCAGGACGACCGCGATCACGACGAAGCGATTCTGAATCGAGTACTCGATGATCTTCTGGATCATGGCTTGCCCATTGCGGGTCCCCCGCTCGCGCCGAAGTAGGAGGATGCGACCGCGGGGTTCAGGCGTCCCTCAGCGTCAACGAGGAACGCGCCTGTGGTGACGATTCGATCTCCCGCCGCCAGGCCTTCCAGCACGGGGTAATACCCGCCGGCGTGCGGGCCCAGTTTGACCTCGACCGCATCGAAGATCCCGGGCTCGCGCTCCAGATAGACGACCTTCCGGGTGCCGGTGTCGATCACCGCGCTCTCGGGAATCGTGAGGGATTGTCCGGCCGGCCCCCGATCGGCCTTGACGAGATCCATCCCGCACTTCGGACAGCTTCCGGGGTGATCGGAGACGACCTCGGGATCCATTGGACATGCGTACACGTCCGCGCTCATCCCCGCGATCCCCCTCGCAGCCGACTCTTCGCCCGCCTGGTCGATCCGCACATCGACGTACGCCCCGGGCCGCAGGGTCCCGTCCGGATTCGGGATGTTCACACGGATTCGGAGCGTTCTCGTCGCCCGCTCGAGAACCGGCTGGACGAACGCAATCTTCCCCCGGAAGACCCGGTCCGGATCATTGCTCGACCGCACCTCGACCGGCTGCCCAACGCTCACATTCGCCGCGTCGCCCTCGTAGATCGATCCCGTCATCCAGACCGACGAGAGATCCGCGACCGTGTACATCTCCCGCCCCTCGGCCACGTACTGCCCGGCCTGGACCTTCTTCGCAGTGACCGTCCCGCCGATCGGGGAACGGATCGTGAGACGCTCTCTTGGCTTCCCCTCTTGCTCGAGATCGGAGATCTGATCGTCGCCGACGCCCCAGAGCCGGAGACGCTCCCTCGACGCGTCGAGGAGCGCGCCCGCCTCCCTGGCGGCATCCGGCGAGGCGGCATCCTTCTGTCCGCCGAACATCCGCAGCGCAAGCAGGTACTCATTCTGGGTGGAGATGAGCTCCGGGCTGTAGATCTCTACCAGCGGGTCGCCCCGTCCGACCTTCTCGCCGGTGAAGTCGATGTAGAGCTTCTCCACCCTTCCGGCCGTCCGCGCGGCGATGTGCGCCACGTTTCGCTCGTCGACCTCGATCGTCCCCACCGTGCGGATCTCGCGCGCAATCGGCCTGTAGGCGACCTCGCTCGTCGAGACCCCTCCGAGCTCCATCCTGTGCGGCGAGAGTTGCACTCGCGCGAGCGTCCCTTCAGGCAACTCCAGCGCCTCCCCCTTCGCGCGTTTGGTCAACGGCATTCCGCAGATCGGACAGTTGCCCGGCTCTCCACGGACGACGCTGGGGTGCATCGGACAGTAGTACTCGTATGCCGAGATCTCCCCGGCCACGGAAGCCGACTTCGGCCGGGTCCACCGCTCCCAGTGGTTCCCTATGTCCTCCCAGTTCGCCGCGATCAAGCCTGTCAGCACCATCAGGAAGACAAAACGCAGCCGGACGTTCATCACCCGAACAAACGCCCAGATCTGATGCCGGATTCCTGTCCCGTTACTCATCTTTGACCCCCAACATCTCCGGGTCGCCGATCGCCAGTCCAAGCGCCGCGCGACTTGTCATGTAATCCGCCATTGCGTCCAGGTACTCCATCCTGGAGTCGAGAAGCATCCGCTCCGCATCGAGAAGGTCCAGAAAACCGGTCCGGCCCGTCTCGTAGGCCGCCTTCGAGGAGGCGAAGGATGCGTCCGCCATCGGAAGAACTGACGCCCGGTAGAGTTCGACCGTTCCCTGGGCCGCGACCGTCATCGCGTAGGCATCGCGCACCATGAATCGAATGTCATTCTCCGCCTGCGATCGATCGGCCCGCGCCGCCGCCAGCGATTGCTCGGCGCTCCGGATGTTCGGTCCCACCTTGTTTCTCCGCCAGATCGGAAGGGTGACCCCCGCCATGGCCGTCCAGGCGTCCGGCATCTCCCGCATGTTCATGTACTCAACGCCGAGGGTGAAATCGGGCAGCCCCTCTCTCTTCGCAAGCCGCAGATCGTACCCCGACTTTCGCACCCCGCTTTCTCTCATCTTCAACATTGGCTGAAGCTCCACGGCACGCTGCTCCAGTGCTTCGGCGGCGGGGATGGCCAGGGGTGTTTCGGGAAGCTCCGGCCGCGCGAGAGGGGCATCCGGAGAACGGCCGAGTATTGCATTCAGCCTGGCGACCGAGGCGGGCAATTGCGCACGAAGGATCGCGAGCTTGTTCCCCTCCTGGGCCGCTTCGACCGACGCCTTCAGGAGATCCATCTGCGGCGCGGTTCCGGTCGCGTACCTCGCGCGCGCGATGTCGGCGAGCATCAGCAGCGTCGTCCGCGTCTGGTCGAGGAGGTCGATCGATCGATGGATCCGATCGATCTCGTAGTAGGCGACGTGCAAATCGGTGGCGACCTCGAGGCGGGTCCGCTCGACCTGCGCCCGGGCCATCTCGGCCTCTTCGGCCATCCCCGCCCTCATGAGTCCCTGCTTCCCGGGGAAAGGGATCATCTGCGTCAGGGCGACCTTGCCGATTTCGGCGTTGGTGGGACTGGGGGTCGCGATGGGCGCCCCCTCGGCCGTGAACATCAGCATCGGGTCGGGGAGCGCGCCCGCCGGCGAGACCCGCGCCATCGCCGCCGAGTAGGACGCCCGGGCGGCGAGGATTCTCGGGTTGTCCCGCATTGCCGCGGCCAGAAGGGAGTCGAGCGGCGCTTCGCCGGACTGGCTCCCGGACGCTCGGGCGGCGCCTCCAACCAGGAGCTGTGTGCCCAGGAACAGCGCGCCCAAGAGCAGCGCGCCCCCAAAAGCCTGGGCGCATCCCCGCGCGATTCGGCGGTCGGGGGTGAAATCCCTCGGCGGCTCGGTTCTTCCTAATTCCGTGCATCTGGTTTTCTTCGTCAGCATCTGACCCTCCGGAAGGGTGACAAAGCAGGACACATGCCCCGGACCCGGTTTACTGGACAAACAGCGCGAATGTTGTAATAGATTATCCTGGAATGTCTTACGCGCTACTCACCCACCCCTGGTCGGGCCGACAGTCGGACCTGGTCCGATCACTATCGCAGAAAATCCTACAAGACAAGCGGTATCATGCAGACTATTCTTCAGGCGAGGAGGGCATCGCCATGAGTGAGGAACGGGCCTTTCACTACGTCTGCACGCACGAAGAGGCGCGCCGGCTGGTCGACCAAGAGCCGCGCTTCTGGCTCTCGAATTGCGGTTGCCGCGAGGGACGGGGTCATTGCGATCGCTCCCGCATCGATGTCTGCTTGCAGTTCCGCTCCGACGCGGCCGCCCCAGCGACGGAACGCCACGAGATCACCCGCGCCGGGGTCGAGGAGATTCTGATCGAAGCCCAAGAGAAGCACCTCGTTACCCGACCCTATCGGGACGAGAAGACTCGGACTGAGACCCACGGGATCTGCTTCTGCTGCGACGACTGTTGCAGCTACTTCCTCAACCAGGAGGAACGCTGCGACAAGGGGGCGTGGATCGAAGCGACCGACCTCGCTCGGTGCAACGACTGCCTGGCCTGTGTGGATGCCTGCTACTTCGGCGCCCGTCAGGACGTCGGGGGGACGCTCCGGTCCAGCCACGATCAATGTTATGGTTGCGGCCTCTGCCTGACCGTCTGTCCGACCGAGTGCATCACCCTGATTCCAAGGGTCGCGTAGCCAGGGGCCCCGCAATGTCCACTCCACCGACAGACCACCTTACCTCCCAGCCGGAGCGGAAGTCGTTCGCCCCCGATGTCGCGATCGCGATTGCCATTCTCGTGATCTCGGTCTCCCATTATGTCTCTCCCGTTCACCTGCACTACCTTCACGACATATATAGGCGGCTATACTACCTGCCGATCATCTTTGCCGCCTTTCAACACGGATTTCTCGGCGGGTTGATCGCCGCCCTCGCGGTCTGCGTCGCCTACGCCCCCCACGCATTCGGCCAGATCTCGCACGATCCGGCGACCGACACGCAGAAGATCCTCGAGATGGTCCTCTACATGGCGATGGGGATCACGACCGGCTCGCTCGTTTCTCGTGTCAAGAAGACGCAGGACCAGCTCCGGCGAACGGCGCAGGATCTCCGGGGAAGCATCGAGCAGCTCCGAAGCACCGAGGAGCAGCTCATCCAAGCGGCGAAGCTCGCGGCCGTGGGCCGCCTCTCCGCCGGTCTCGCGCACGAGATCCGTAACCCCCTCGCGTCGATCAAGGGTTCGGCCGAGATCCTGGCCGACGATTTCCCGCCCGAGAATCCGAAGCACCGCCTCCTTCGCGTGCTCGTCGACGAGTCGGCGCGGTTGAATCAGGTTCTCACCCGCTTCCTCGCCTTCGCCCGGCCGCGTCCGCTCGAGCGGCAGGAGTTCTCGATGGCCGATGAGATCGCGGGCGTCGTCTCGCTGCTGCAAGCGCAGAAGGAAGGCCGGGCGGTCCGCTTCGTCACCTCGCCGGCAGGCTCGGGCGCGGCGGCCTCGCTTCGTGTCCGCGGCGACCGCGAGCAGCTCCGGCAGGTGCTCTTGAACGTCCTTCTGAACGCCTGCCAGGCCGCAGGGGAGCAGGGGGAGGTCCGGATCGCCTGCGACACGCCCGACGGGATGCTCCGGATCCGGGTCCACGACTCGGGGCCGGGCTTCACGGAGGAGGCCCTTGCCGATGCCTTCACCCCGTTTTTCACGACCAAGGAACAGGGAACCGGGCTTGGGCTCGCCGTCTCGCACCGAATCGTCGAGTCCCATGGGGGACGGATCCGCGCCTCGAATCAACTTGAAGGTGGTGGATTGATCGAAATCATGATCCCGTTACAGGAGAGTAGGTTGTGATCTTGAGTTCGAGCGGTTTATTAACAAATGATCCCCTGTCGTCGGCCTACCCGGATGCCGCGCCCCGGCCTGGGTGCGCCGCGTTCGACCCGTCGGAGGACCGGGAGATAGAGGCCGCTGCCCGATCCGTCCGGCGCCCGGTTCCCCTACCCGCGCCCTCGGCGCAGCGCCCGGAGCCCGACCATGCCTAAGGTCCTCTTGATCGACGATGACGCCAGCCTCCGGGAGGTGGTCGCCTTCGCCCTGCGCGAGCACGGACACGAGGTTGACGCCCACTCGAGCGGCGAGTCGGCCTTGGGGAAGCTCGATTCCTTCCGCCCTGATGTCGTGATCACCGACCTCAAGATGCCCGGGATCGACGGCATGGAGGTCCTGAGGCGGGTGAACGAGGCCGACCCGACGATCCCCGTGATCATGCTGACCGCATTCGGCTCGATCACCGATGCCGTCGAGGCGATGAGGCGCGGCGCCTACGACTATCTGACCAAGCCGTACGATCGCGACGAGCTCCGGCTCACCCTCGAACAGGCTCTCGAACGGCGTCGGCTGCTCCTCGAGAATCGTTCCCTCCGCGACCGCCTGCGCGAAGAGACCCGCCGCTTCGACGTCGTCCATGCTTCGGCGGCGATGCAGACGATCCTCACGATGGTCCGCCGCATCGCGCCGACCGACGCGACCATCCTCCTGACCGGAGAGAGCGGAACGGGTAAGGACGTCCTGGCCCACGCGCTTCACACCTACTCCGATCGATGGGACAAGGCCTTCGTCGCCGTCGATTGCGCCGCCATCCCGCGCGACCTGATGGAGTCCGAGCTCTTCGGCCACACGAGGGGAGCTTTCACGGGAGCGGTAAAGGACAAGCCGGGGAAGTTTCAGCGCGCCGATGGGGGCACCCTGTTCCTCGACGAGATTGGGGACCTGTCGTCCGATCTGCAGACAAAACTCCTCCGTGTCATCGAGACGCGACAGGTCGATGTGGTCGGCGGGCAGAAACCGATTTCTGTGGATGTGCGTCTCATCGCGGCGACCAATGCCGACCTCGAGGCGAAGGTCCGCACCGGTGAGTTTCGCAACGATTTGTTCTATCGGTTGAATGTCATACCGATCCACATTCCCCCCCTACGCGAACGGCAAGATGACATTCCGGCGCTGTGGGAGCATTTTGTTCACAAGTTCGCCGGCGAGACCCCCTTGCGATCGACGCCCGAACTCGTTCGCGCACTCATGGCGCGGCGCTGGCCGGGGAATGTTCGGGAGCTGGCAAACGTTTGCCAGCGGATGGTGCTGCTCCGGTCATCCGATCTGCTACGGGCCGATGATCTTCAACCGGATGGGGAGCACGCGGCCGCCGGCGCCGCGGGCGGAGCGATGGCGGGCGCGGGCTCGATCGGCACGGGTATGCACAGTGGCGGCTCCCGCGACTCCGGGCCCGCGGACGGACCGGACCCGGTCGGCAACCGATCGACATTCCTGGGCGAGTTGCCGCCGGACAAGCTCTCTTTAATTGAAGTCGAGCGGGAGATCATCGTCCGCGCCCTGGCCAAGCACGGCGGGAACCAGTCCCGCACAGCCGAGTATCTCGGGATCCCCAGGCATGTGCTGCTCTACCGCCTGGCGAAGTTCGGGATCAAGTAGACCGGACTGACGACTGACAAACACGAGCCTGTAGAATATCCTGCACGGGCTGGCGCTGACTGGCGGCATTTCTACAGGGAGTCTCCACCCGAGAAGCGCTCCCGGGTCGGGCTCAACGCGGAACTTGTTACACAACATGCGGTTATATGGTGATTTGTGATTCGTTTCTGATTGGCCCGTACCCTGCTAGTCGTGAGAGAGCTGGCGCAGAGGGATCGCCGGTTCTTGATCCGAGATGGGAAGTCTAATTGGAATACAGAGGAGGAAGTCGAGCAATGAGAAGGACAACTCGATTGATGGTGCTCATGGTCGGAGCGGCGAGCCTGGTTTGGGCCGGGCTCGCATCCGCCCAGGAACAGCACAAACACGGCCATGAGGAAGCACCGGCGGGAAGTCAGCAAGCCGCAACGGCGCCCCACACCCACGGGAAGTGCATGCTCCACGGCGGGCAGGTCTCGATGACCAAGCAACACCACTTCGAGACCGTCTTCGCTCCCGACGGCATCCGTGTCTACATCTACACCGACCTCCAGGCCCCGGCGATGGTCGAGGGCGCGAAAGGGGCCGTGACGCTGACCTTCAAGGACGGCAAGAAGAAGGCCGTGCCGCTGGCCATAGAGACCCCTGCCGCCGACGAAAAGGCCGTCTATTTCTGCCCCATGCATACGGATGTGGTCCAGATGGAGCCCGGCGAATGCAAGCTATGCGGCGGGATGAAGCTCTTCACCCAGGACCGCCTGTTCGCCAAGGTCGATCTCTCGAAGGTCGAACCTGGCACGCTGACGGCCATCTTCAGCATCAGCGGCCTTGCGGGGTCGGAGCCGCAAGTGATGTTCACTGAGCACAGTGGCAAGCCTGTCGCTCCCCCGACGGAGGCGAAGCCGGAAGGACAGGCGCCCGCGAGCGGGAAGAAGACCGAGGAGACGAACTAGTCGCGGCGATCGCCGGCCGCTCTGAGCGGGCGGGTGGATGGACGGCAGCCTCCCCTTGGGGGCTGCCGTTTTCGTCATCGGCCGGAATCTGCCGATACACCTGGTGGGTAGACGGGCCCCATCGCCTCCCGGCTAGGCTTGATCCCAGCCATCGGCCCGTGTATGCTCGGCTGCGCCGAACAGGGGCGAAGTGCACCTGGGCAAGGCTGACCTTCCTGAACCCCTACAGGGGGGACAATTCGATGAAGTTCTTCCGTCGTGGGGCCCGAGGCCCTACATGGACCGTAGCTGCGGCACTCGCCCTGCTGGGCGTGCTGTGGGTCGCCGCACCAACGGACGGTATTGCGAAGATGCCTCCACCCGCCTATCAGCCTCCGATCGAGGGGGAGGGAGGAGGAGATGAGTGGAATTTCGTGCCGACACCTCCGTCTAGTTCAAGTCGTCAGGTTGATGCTTATGCGTCCGATGTACACGACATCAAGACGCGCCCAATCCCCGTCGTGGGTACCGACAATTCAGACTCCAAGCCTTTGTCTTCGCGAATCGATGTGGGACCATTTCTCGGCTGGGAGATCGCTTTGCAGATGCTGCGGGGATTTCTGACTCGATGATTCACAATCGAACGGTGTACAGAAGTAAGGTCTGCGCGTTCTAGGGTGCCATGACAGATTCAGAAACCAGCGGATCCATTCGCGAGAGTTCTCGTCTTCCTGCGGACGGAATGGATTACTATGCTCTCGCGAAGATCTATCTAGAGTCTGGGGCATATCAGGAGGCTGAGACCTACGCGCGACGGGCGGTTGCCCTCGGAGCTCCTTCCGCTGGAGTGGCCAGTGCCCTCCTCGCTGAGACACTCTGGAAACAGGGACGGCAAGAAGAGGCGGCTCTCGTAAGGTCACAGATCGCGGACCGCGGAGATCCAGAGCTTCTCGCTGAGCTACGCGCTCTGGACTCGCGCCTGCTTGCGGAGGAAGGCCGCTACAGGGAGTGCCTGGAACAGTTTGGTAGTCATTTCCTTGAGCGTGCTTCTTGCATTGCAGAGATCAAACTTCAAGAAAGCATCGCGCAGTGTTACTCACGGCTTGATGATTTGGGCAAGGCTCGTGAAGCTCTTGAGTGTGTCATCAGGGAATCTCAGCGCCTTGGGTGGTTGCATGGTGAGGCCCGCGCGCTCACACACATCGCCCTTCTTGATCGAATGGAAGGTAAGTGGAAGGCCGCGGAGCAGCGTTTGCTGAAAGCGCGCTCTGCTGCCGCCCGCCTCGGTCTATTCCGATCCTATGTCATTGCCACCCTCAACCTCGGTCTTCAGCGCCTCTGGCAGGGGCACCTTCGCTCCGCGGATGAGACGCTCAACGAAGCCGTCCGCTTGGCCGTCGAGATGGGCGACATCCGCGTCGAATCCACCGCGCGCGCGGACCGCGGTCTCGCCCTCGTGCGTCTGGGGCAAATGGATGAAGCCCGGACAGAACTCTCGCGGGCCCTTCGCCTCGCGAGGCGCCAGGCGTCCCCCCGGCGCGTGGCAATCGCATTGGAATACACAGGCGAGCTTCACCTCGCGATGGGCCAATACGGTTGTGCTTCCAAGTCTCTGAGCCGCGCTCTTGCCATCGCGAATCGAATCGCCCCCGAAGGAGACATCGTCCCGGAGGTCTTGCGCCGTCAGGCTGAAGTCGCTCTTGGCCGGAATGAGGCCGCGGAGGCGGTTCGACTGGCGACGGACGCCGAGGAGCGGGCGGAGCGGCTCGGGGACAAGTACGAGCGCGCCACTGCGATTCGGGTTCGCGGCCAGGCCATCGCCAAGCTCGGCTCAAAGCAAGAAAGCCAGACCCTGTTCCGATCAGCGCTCGGCCTTCTCAACGAGCTCGGCGAGATCTTCGAGCGAGACCGCATCCTGACCATCCTCGGCGAGAAGGGCACGCGGCCGACTTCCCCTCTCGGTTGCGATCCCCCTATGGCTCGCGAGACAGCCAGGAATCCCAGGCAGACAAAAGCACCGGCGGACCCATACCGACCCGATGAACTGCGGCGCCTGCTTGTCCATCACGGAATGATCGGCAGCTCCAGGCTTCTCATGGACGTGATGCGCCAGGCCGCGCTCGTCGCTCCCATCCAGCTTCCCGTGTTGATTCAGGGAGAGACCGGCACGGGCAAGGAGCTGCTCGCGCATGCGGTCCATGTGATGGGAACCAAGCCCAGCAGCCCGTTCGTCGCTTTCAACTGTGCGACGTGCCCCTCGGAGCTTCTGGATGCCGAGCTCTTCGGACACGCACGCGGCGCATTCACCGGCGCGACCCAGAGCCGCGACGGTCTCGTCCGCTCCGCGCAGGGCGGCACGCTCTTCCTCGACGAGATCGGCGAGCTTCGCGAGGAGTCGCAGGCTCGGCTGCTTCGCCTTCTCGACTCCGGCGAAGTGCGGCCGCTTGGATCCGATCAATCCACGAGGGTCCGTGTGCGGATCATCGCGGCCACCCATGCGGATCTGAAAGAGCGGATCCGAGTGCGGCGATTCCGTCCCGATCTCTACTTCAGGCTGGCCGGGATCCGCCTGCTTCTGCCGCCCTTGCGGGAACGCCCCGAGGACGTTCGCGAGCTTGTCGGGCACTTCGTCGCGCAGCAGCAGGACGCTCATCCCGCATTCGCTGGGTTCGGCGAATCCGCGATCCGAGCGATGGAGGCCTTCAGTTGGCCCGGCAACGTCCGCCAACTCAAGATGGAGGTGGAGCGCATCGCCGCGCTCACCGAACACGGAAAACTCGTCAAGACGTGGACCCCTCTTGATGGGGATACGCACCTTCCAATCCCGATGCCGTCCCTCATGCTGCCCGGCGAGGCCGGCCAGATCCTACGGGATCCCGACCGCCTTCTCTCCCTGCTCAGGCAGAACAACGGCCAAGCGGTCGTGGTCGCGCGGATCTTGGGCCGCTCGCGCAGCCAGATCTATCGCATCCTGAAAGAGAACGGTATCGATCCGACCGAGTTTCGTCCCGACTCGCCGCCTGCGACACGCCATCGACCGTAGATCCCCGCTCCTTCTTCCTACCGGTTCCTTGGTTCACACTTCGTCCGATCGC
>CAZNRY010000119.1:7956-12997 GCA_964575675.1 uncultured bacterium | reverse complement strand
TTGTCGAACCCCGCAAGTCCCAACGCATTTGCTCGTTCGAATAGAATTTCGTTGGGCCACCCGGCCATCTGCTCCGGATACCCCTCCCGGCAGACGTGCAGGTCGCGCCCCCCGACAAGATCGATCAGGACCAAAGCCAGCGGCGCGGGCGCGGCCAGCCGGCGGACAAACTCCCGCGACCCCAGGAGATATCCGGCCTCGTTGCCCTCCCTCGCCTGGTCCTCGCCGTCGAAGAGGACGATCTGGACGGGGATCGGCGGGGGCGATTGCCGCATCACGGTCGCCAGAGCGAGAAGCACGGCAACCCCGCTCGCGCCGTCGTTGGCGCCTAGGATCGGCTTGTTGCGATTCGCGGGGGTCGGGTCCTGATCGGCCCATGGGCGCGAGTCCCAGTGGGCTCCGAGGAGCACGCCGTTTCCGGGAGGTCCGAATCGCGCCAGGACGTTCGTCAGGGTCACCGAGTCGGGCGATCCGTCGGTCTTCGCACGGAATCGCTGGAGCGTTACGGTCCCGCCCGCCTCTCGAAGAGTCCGCTGGATGTAGGCGAGGCAGCGATCGTGCCCGGCCGTTCCGGGCACGCGGGGGCCGAAGGAACACTGCGTCGTGAGGAAACGGAAGGCGAGCTCGCTCGGAAACTCGGGGACGGGGCCGGATGCGGCGCTGCGCGCGGGCCCTCCCGCCAGAACGGCGAGGGCGATGGCGAGGGCGAACGACCTGGGGCTTGCCATCATCAGGCTTAGAAGTTGAACGCCGCCGAGACGGTGACGCTCACGAAACGGGCGGTATTCGTCTGATTCTTGCGGTCTGTGTCTTGCCCGACCGAGATGCCCGCATTCCCGCTGATGCTGCTCGTGAAGCTATATCCGGCGGTTGTGGACAGCGAGAACTTCGCCCGATCCTCCAGGAGAACGGGCTTCCCCGCCGGCCCGCTCTCGCGCTTGCTGTCCGAGAGATCGATCGCGAGCGAGACGTCGAGCTTGGAAGACACTTTCGTCCTCTTCTTCGTGAGCGGGTTGAGAACCATCCGCGTCAGGTTCAAGCTCTTCCGCAGGGAGATGCCCACCTGGCGGGTCGTGGCGAGCGAGACGTTCTTCAACAGGCCGAACTGGGACGTATTCGACGACGTGTAGGCGGAGGTGAGTTTGGCGGAGATCCCGTTGTTCAGTGTCGCATCGAGGTTCAGGAACGGACGCATCGTGATCGTCGTCTCGCGCCGATCGAGGGGGTTCGTGCTGGTGCCCGACTCCCGCGTTTCCCGCGTGTACCTCGTGCTCGCACGGAGGTCCTTTGTGAAGCGGTCCAGACCGACCCGGCGGTGGATCTTCCCCCAGTTGACGTCGAAGTCCGGGAACTTCCGGATCTTCGTCGTCGAGCTGGCGCGGTTCAGCGTGCTCTTGTTGTAGGAGTTCAGATAGGTCGTCCGGATCTTCACGTCGGAGAAGAACGTGACGTCGGTCGAGAGGTTCAGGTCGCGCCGCTTGCCGCTTCCCTCAGAGTACCCGCTCGTCCCGTGGACGGATGTACCAGGATTCGGCGAAAGCCCGAGCTGGAAAGGTATGGACGGCTCGCCCCCGAAACGGTCCAGCTTCTTCGATCGGGTGAAGCTGTGCGAGGCCGAGATCGGTGCGATCACGAGCCAGTGCCCCCCTCCTCCCCGGGTCACCACCCGCGTGGCCGGACGCTCGGGCGCTGGAGCGCCGGACGAATCCGCCGGCTGGGCGGGCGGAGATCCCCCCCTGCCCCCGATCCGGATCGCGGTCAGCTTGCGCAGGATCGGATCGATCGGCAGCGTCCCGGACACCGTCCAGGAGCTGCCGTTGTCGTAGCTGTTGCTCCGCTGCGTCGAGCCGCCGCTCGCCTGGATCCTGTTGAATCGGTTGTCGGAGTTGCCCGACCAAGAGACCTTGGGGACGATCGCTTTCTTGAAGAGGGGGAACTGCTGGCTGGCCGCGAGCTGGTGGCGCCTGGACGTCTCGGTGCCGACATTCACCCCGAGGAGCTTGACGGGAGCCGTCGCGAGAAGTAGGTCCCGCGTCTGATCGAAGGTATAGCTCACCTGGTCGATCGGGCGGGCTCCGGTCGTCCAAGACATCGACGCGGTCTTCGTCCGCAACCTCCGGCTCTCCTCGAAGACCTCCTGCGTCAAGTCGGCGTTCCGGCGGCGGAACTCGATGTTCGTCTGGCGCCCCCCGGAGAGGCTCATCGAGAAGCTGGTCGGGAGAACCCTGAGCTTCGTCTCTCGATAGATCCTGATCGGCGGCCCCCCCTGGAGAGGCAGGGAATACTGCAGGGAACCCGTCGAACTGAGGGTCGTGTCGCGCAGGTCGGGAGTGGTGGTCGCGGTCTTCGAGGTGCGTCCGGAGACGCTCATGGCGTCGACCGTGTACTTCAGCCACGGGTTAGCGGAGCGGTTCCTCGAGTAGCTGAATGACAGGTCGTCGTTGGCGGTTTCGGTGATGTCGCTCGGCCGGGGTTTGTCGAGCACGAGATCGCTGTTCGTCCGGAACTTGGGAACCTGTTTGCCCCGCCCGATCGTCGCCGTGACCGGCAGGCGCATGCCCCAGCGTTCCAAGAACTTGTCGGCATTGACCCTGGTGCTCAGGTTGAGGTTGGTCTTCGTGGTCCCCTCGCCGCGCTCGCTGCCGATTCGCAGGAAATTGGCATCGACCCTCTGATAGCTGAGGTTAGCCGAGCCGAGATCAGCCAGACCCAGGCCGACCGCCACGCGGTTGGCGATCCCCGTGTCCCTCTTCACCGAGGTCAGCCTGAGCTCGTCGACCCAGACGCTGCCATTGACAACCGTCGTCGTCCCAACGTTCACGATGCCGAAGCTGATTCGCTGGATCGCCGTGAAGCTCGGGCTCCCCTTGCGGGTGATCACGGCGCCGCTCTCCAACCGCTGAATCGTCGCGCCGCCCCCCGGATCCGCGGGAACGAGCTGTAGCCTCGATAGCTCGCCGATGTCGACCGGCTGCAAGACCCAGTCGTGCGGCACCGGCACACGATACTCATAGTAGTTGTCCTCCTCGGAGGAGGTGTTCCGGGCGAAGCGGACGTAGAACTCGAGGTTCGGATCCGGCGGCCCCTCCCGGACGCGGCGGTTCAGGTAGAACTCGATCGTCCGGTAGAGGCTCACGAAATCCTGCGCCTGCGAGAAGGTCCTGTACGCGGATGCGCGGTGTCCCGGAGGGAAGTTGCGGAGCTCGAGCGTCAGCGTCTGCTCCCGCTCTTCCACGTTCTGCTGCTCCCTTGGCTTGAAGGGAGGAGTGTACTCCGACGTGGAGTTATCCTTGTTGTTCAGGACGGCGGGGAAGAAATCCTCTCCCCGCGCCTGGAGCTCGGTCTCGGGCACCTCCACGCCCTGGGCGTCGCGGATCACGCCCTTCAGCCAACGATTGCCCGTGACCTCGACGCCGCCGACTTGGAGAACTGTTTCCTGGCTGAAGCCGTCGAACCAGAGTCGGAGATGGCGGACCTGGTCCCACCCCGGGGTGCCGACCCGCTCGTAGAACTGCGCCGTCAGGGGTATCCGGATCCGCCGCCACCCTCGGGCGTACGGAGCGTACTTCGGATCCTGGTCGAGCGCCTGGGACGACTCGAACTCGACGAGGCTCTCGTCCTTCAGATCGACCGCGAAACTGAAGTAGGCCGCGGACTGATCGAGGTTCGCATTGCCGTTCAAGTCTTCAGAGTCGAGCCGGCCGTTTCCCTGCGTGCCGTTGATCTTCGCGAACTTGCCGAACCGCGCATCGGAGAGCAGCGGCCGGTCGGGGTCGGGTCGATTCGGGTTCTGGATCAGGTCGCGGTTGTTCTCGTCCTCTTTCTCCTGAAAATCCCAGTTGTCGTAAGCGGGATCGGTCCCGCTTCCTTCCTCGGGATCGGTCAAGAAGTCGATTCCCCTGTCCTCGCCCGTGCCGCCGCCCGGATCGTCGAGTTGACCGTCCTGATTGATCTTGTCTTCGGTATCGAGTTGGCGGTTCGGCGCCGGGAAGGCATCCTCGATCTCGCCGCCCGAACCCGGCTCGACCCGCTGCCAGACCGCGTCTTCCGATACGACGCCGATCTCGATGTGGAGCTTCCCCTCGCGCCCCTGGACGAGGGTCGTGTCGCTCGCCGAGCGGAAATCATTGATCCAGAGATCGAGGAACTGGGCGCGGGACAGGTCGGTTCCGCGCTGCGAAAGGGGTTGGACGAGGGAGAACCACGATTCCCTCTTCTCCACTTCCGAGCTCCCGACCGGGAAGAAGTGCATCTCGAGAACCTGGCGGTTGTTGTCCTTCTCCTGGTCGGCGAGGCCTCCCCCGCTCTCTCGGGTCGGTTGAAGATCTCCCTCCTTAACCGCCGCCCGCGTCGTGTAGAACCAGCACTCCCCGCGCCGCTCGGGGTTCTGGGTCATGAAATCCCCTACCGCCCCCGATGGAATGCCGGACGGCTTCCAGCTCAGACGATTCATCGAGATCGAGAAGACGTCTTTGGCCCCCTCGAAGTCATCAACGTAGAGCTTGTCCCGCGTGTTCGGATTCGGGAACGAGAGACCAACCCCCGTGTCGACGGAGACGTTGCTCTTGGCGGTCGTGCGAACGCCGGGAATGGCGTCAACCAGGTTCGTCAAGAGCCAGGACTCGCTCTTGTAGGAGCCGGCCAGCTCGCCGACCACGGTCCGCGTCGGTTCCTGGCCGAGGCGCGGCCGCCGCCCTTCGACCCCCGGCGCCCCCTTGCTCTCATAGATCCAGGTCGTGGAGAAATCGAGCTTGGCCGTCTGCGGCTTGTAACGCAGCGCCCCACCGATCAGGGTCTTCTGCCCTCCCCCGCCGAAGGGCAGATAGCTGTAGCTCACCTTGATTTCATCGGTGTCCCTCACATCGGCGGCATCGAGAATCTCGATCTCGCCCGTGTCGTAGTCGATCGAGTAGTCGCGGTCGCGGGTGAGTGGCCGTCCGCCCGCGGTCACGACCTCCGACCCCTGGATGATGTTGAAGGCGTTCAAGGCGATCTTCGAGATCGCCGTCCGGGCGGTTACCTCGAACATGTACTTGGACAG
>CAZNRY010000119.1:0-7946 GCA_964575675.1 uncultured bacterium | reverse complement strand
CGACCAGTCGTTGCGCGTATAGAGACGGGGGGCAAGATAGGAGCCCGACAAGCGGTCCGGCCGTCCGTCGGGGCAGCGAACGGCGTCGGAGGTGAGCGGCGCGAACGGCTGCAGGTCGCAGAACATCACGTAACCCGACTCGTAGTTGATCCGCCCGCGGTCGATTCTCCCGTCCGCCCCGAGGGTCTGATTTTCTCCCGCGTCGGTGTAGAGATCGAGGCCGGTGAGCTGGAGGAACGTATTCACCCCGATCCGGTCGGGGTTCGTGATCCCCCCCTGGGTCAGTTTCCTTCGGATGCGGACGCTGAGTCCGTCGGCGGAGAGATTGCTCCCGAGATCATAGACGTTGCGTAGCTCGAGGCGCCGGGTCTCGGCGAAGATTCCCGCGGCCAGGTTGACGGGATTCGTCCCCCCCATCTCCGCCGCGGGACGGATCAGACGCAGGACCAGTGAATCTGGGTCTCCACCCCGGGACCCACCGACCACGAGACCGCTCGTCGTGCGGAAGATGACACCCATCGCCTTGGTCATCCGTCCGTCGAGGGTCTGAGAGTCGTCGAGAATCAGAACGGGGTAGCCGGGATAGACGTCGAGCTGGACGGAGAAATCCTCGTTCGGCCGGAGCTGGTTGAAGTCGCCCGTCGCGCGCTTATTCGGCGCCAGGCTGTCCGGGTGTGTGCTCCCTGAGAGCGTTGCGTACCCCGACACCGTGAGCTGTTCGCTGTTGTTGTTGCCGTTTCGGTCGTCGATCCAAACCTGGATGTCCGTGACCTGATCCCCTTCCGGCAGCCGCGACCCGTCGGGATCGATCAGGAAGAAGAACTTGCCCTTCTTGTACTCCCAGTCGTTGATCGTGAAGGTCCGCACCTCGGAGCCGCTCGAGACGGAGCGGGTATCGTTCTTCCCCTCCTGCTTGCTCAGGATTCCGGTCACCTCGACGCTCCCGAGCAGCGCCTGAGCGTTGATTCCGAAGAGTCCCTCCTGGCGCCCGCCATAGGAGACATACTGCGTGCCGGGAAGGGAGAGGCTCGTATTCCCCAGGTCGACCCGCTGAAGGATCTCGTCCTCGTACCCCTTGTAGTGGATCTTGATGCGATTCGACAGAGGGGTCGCCGCCTCGCTCGACTGATCCACGTCGACCGAGACCTTGTCGCCGATGTTGCCCGTGAGCTGGAGGTTCAGTTCCTGCTTCATGTCGAGCTGGGGGAACTTCGACTGCTGTCTCTGAAACTCCGTCACCGGACGGTCTGGGAACCACCGGCTGGTCCCGCTGAAGGAGATCCGCTCGCTGCCCCGCACGGTCAGCGTCGGCTTCCCCGCGCCGACGACGCTTCGCACGGCCTTCGGCACCTCGAAGGGAAGGGCAAGTTCGGGCATGAGTCCCTTGCGCCCCTGCTGGGCCTGCATCGTCTGAAGCCCAGCCACCGCCTGGGTCGCCCAAAGCGTGCGGAAGGTGCGACGCGTCATCGCATCGAGGTAGAGGGCCAGAGGACGGCGCACGGGGGGATGGACCGGCGTGCCGTTGAAGGACAGGCTCTCGTCGACGTAGGAGGAGTCGATCTGAACCGACACCTCGCGCTTGGTCAGGTCACGGGCCGACTTGACCTTCGCCCAGGTTGGGGGCAGCCAACCGAGCCCAAGGCTGTCCTGGAGGATGATGAACTCCTCGAGGCGGTCGGACCGCATCGCGAGCGAGTCCTCCGGGACGCGGAATTGGTCGGGAAGCAGCCCGGCTGCCCGCAGGCCGGATCGAGCTTGGTATCGGAGAACCATCCGGTAGAGGAACAGGTCGCCGTCGATGTTCCCCTGCGGGGTGATCTCCCAGAGGCCCTCGTAGGGCTCCTCCTGGCCATGCAGGGGCGAGACCAAGCCGACGCAGAGCGCCAGCAAGGCCAGGGTTAGGAGCGGCTTCCGCTTGCGAGGAAACACGAAACGCTCATGATGGTATTCGATGGCCCGTGGTCAGGAATCCTCCCCATACCTCGACGGCGGTATATACTCCGACACTGACCTCCAGGGTCCAGTGACCCTAAGGATCTAGCTTTTAGGCGATTACACACGGAGGTGCGGTTGACGTCAAGGCGCCTGGTGCCCTTCGGGATCCTCTCCCGCCACGTGGCGCGCCAGCTCTGGAAGCCGTTTTTGCTCGGCTTCTCGATCGTGACCTTTCTGCTGACCCTGGAGTTCCTCCTCGATTACCTGGATCTCTTTCTGGGCAAGGGAATCCCCTTCCTGATGGTTGGGCGCCTGTTCCTTCTCGGCCTCGGCTGGATGGTCGCGCTGTCGGTTCCCTGCGGCGTGCTCGTGGCCGTGCTGATGGCATACGGGCAGATGAGCCAGGACAACGAGATCATCGCCCTGCGGGCGAGCGGCGTGAACCTGATCGCTCCCATGGTTCCGGCGCTCGTCCTCTCCCTCCTCGTGACGCTCGGACTCGTCGTCTTCAACAACCGCATCCTGCCCGAGACGAACCACTCCTTCGCGAACCTCGTCGCGCAGATCCAGCGGATGCGCCCGACCGCCCAGATCCAGGAAGGGATCTTCATCAACGACTTCGAGGGGTACGACCTCTTCATCGGGAGGCTCGACGATCGCACCGGCAGGATGGAGGACGTGCTGATCATCGACTCTTCCGACAGCCGGGGATCCCCCCGCACGATTCGCTCGCAGTCCGGAGACCTCCGCTTCGTTCCTGATCAGAGCACGGTCACGCTCGACCTGCGCGACGGAGAAATCCACGAGGCGGATCCGGACGCGAAGGACGGGCGCTACCGGCGGCTGGCCTTCGACCGGCAGACGATGCACCTCTCGGGCGCTGGCGATGCCCTTGCGCGAGCCGTGCGCCGCAATCGCGGTCAGCGCGAGATGTCGACCGCGGCGATGAGGAAGGAGATCGCCACGCTCGAGAAGGAACAGCGGACCTACCAGGCGCAGATCGACTCATCCCTGACGCGCCTCGGTGTCCACGATGCCGGGGAGCTTCCTCCCCTCGACCCGAAGGAACTCGCCCCGCGCGGCGCGCGCCGGTTGCTCGGGCTCATCGGACACGCCCTGGGCCGCCCGGCTCCTCCTCCTCCCAAGCTTCCCGAGGTTTCTCCGGCCGAGCGCCGGCAGATCGAGGAGTTGCGGATCCGATTGCTCCAGGCGAAGGGGTTGCGGAGGCAGATCGACTCATTCCGCGTCGAGATCCAGAAGAAGTATGCGATCCCAGTCGCCTGCATCGTCTTCGTCTTGATCGGCGCGCCGCTCGGGATGCGGGCCCGCCGCGGCGGTCTCGCGGCCGGGTTCCTCTCGGTCGTCTTCTTCCTCTTCTACTGGGCATGCCTGATCGGGGGCGAGCAGCTCGCCGACCGCGGGCTGTTGCGCCCTTGGCTCGCGATGTGGGTTGCCAACCTGCTGCTTGGCGCGGGGGGCGTCTACCTGACGGTCCGCGTCGCCACGGCCGGCCTCCCCCAGCCGGTCACGCGGCGGAGGCGCGCGTGAGGCGCCTCGATCTCTACGTCTTGCGGGATTTCCTCCTCTACAGCCTGATGGGATTGACCCTCTTCGTCGGGATCTTCGTGATCGTGGATGCCGTCGAGAAGATCGACACCTTCGTCGATCACCATGCAGCGGTCGGGCTGATCCTCCGTTATTACCTCTGGGGATTGCCCGTGGTCCTCGTGCAGGTGATCCCCTTGGCGGTCCTCCTGGGATCGATCCTATCTCTCGGCCAGTTGCGACGGTTCAACGAGGTGACGGCGATGCAGGGGGCCGGCATATCCCCCCTGCGGATCGCGGCGCCCCTCATGGCCGCGTCCCTGGCGATCGCATTTGGGGTCTACGCCCTCGCGGAAATGGTTGTGCCGGAGGCTTACAGGGCGCAGAACCGGATCATGAAGGTCGAGATCAAGGGACAGGAGCCGGAGGAGAAGGCGGGACGCTTGAACGTCCGCTATCTCGGCCAGGGCGGGGTCTTCTACATGATCGAGTACTTCGACGGCGCGGCGGGCAGTCTTCGGAACGTGTCGGTGCAGTCGCTGACGAACCATGGGATCGCTCGACGGATCGATGCGCAAAACGCGAAGATGCGCGACGGTCTTTGGGCCTTCGAGCGCGGTTTCTTGCGGACGTTCCACGATTCAACGGAGACGAGCGTCCGTTTCGATGCGTACGGAACGTCGCTGCTCCGCGAACTCCCCGCCGACTTCGCCCGGCCGGAGGGGAACCCGTTTCAGATGAGCATGAGGGAGCTGCGCCACTATGCGGAGAGGGTCCGTGCGAGCGGGGCGCGAGATGTGAAGATCCGCGTCGACTACCATCTCCGCGTCTCATTCCCCCTCGCCAGCCTGATCATGGTCCTCCTGGGGACGAGCCTCTCCCTGCGGATCGTCCGCGGGGGAAACGTGGCCCTCGGGTTCGGCACGACGATCTTTCTTGGTTTCACCTACTACGCTTTCCTCAGGGCCGGCCAGGCCCTCGGCTACAATGGCGCCCTCCCTCCCGTCGCCGCGGCGTGGATGGGGAACCTCCTCTTCACAACGATCGGCTCCTTGATCTTCTGGAAGGTGACACGGTGAGAAAATCGAGTCTGCTCCTCTTCCTCGTCGCGCTGCTCCCCCGGCCGGCCGGGGCCGCGGCCGACATACCCCCTCCCCGCACGGGCCCGATCGTACCGGCGCCCTCTCTGGCGGATTCCCCCGAAGACGTGAAGTGGTGGGGTGGCTTCGCGAGGCTTCCGATCGAGGGCGACGTCCACGCGATGACCGTGATCGGCGGGCGGCTCGTGGTCGGCGGCAACTTCGACGATGCGGGCGGGGTCGCCGCGAGCAGGATCGCCCTGTGGGAGGGCGGCAGGTGGAGCGCCCTCGGCCCGGGTCTCAACGGCGACGTTCTCGCCCTCACGGTGTTCGAGGGAGACTTGATTGCAGCAGGCGAGTTCAGCGGAGCCGGATCGACGACCGTTGTAGGGATCGCCCGCTGGGACGGCCGTGCGTGGAGCCCTATCGGGGATGGCCTGAACGGCGGCCCAGTCCGCGCGCTCACCGTTCGGGACGGCCGCTTGATCGCAGCCGGGAGCTTCACGCGCTCGGGAGCGGTTGATCTGAACCGGGTGGCTCTCTACGACGGGACCGCATGGGACTCTCTCGGTTCCGGATTGGACGGAGACGTGCGCGCCCTGGCGCTCCTGGGCGCCGATCTCATCGCGGCGGGCGACTTCTCGCAGTCCGGGGAGATCGCGATTGCCCACATCGCCCGCTGGGACGGCGCGCTCTGGAGTCCCCTTGGCGCCGGAATCGACGGGCCGGTCGACGCCCTCCAGTACTACGACGGCCGCCTTGTGGCCGCGGGTTCGTTCACCCTCGCGGGCGGCATCGAGGCCGCCCACATCGCAGGATGGGATCCGATCGCCGGCGACTGGTCGTCCTTGGGCGTGGGATTGAACCGCGACGGTCTCGCCCTGTCGATCTTCCAGGGAAGCCTGGTCGCAGGCGGATCGTTCACCTCCGCCGGAGAAGGAGACGCCTCATTCATCGCTCGATGGCGCGATGGCGTTTGGAGCCCCCTTGGGGCGGGCGTCGCCGGCGCCGTCTATGCGCTCACGACGATCGACGGCGAGTTGCTCGCCGGGGGATCCTTCGATGCCACCGGCGAACTCGATACGGGCCCGCTGGCCCGATGGGACGGCTCATCCTGGGGGAGCTTCCTCGGCCAGGGATTGGACAGAGAGGTGATCGCGATGGCGGCCCATGACGGCGCCCTATTCGCGGGCGGCTACTTCACGCAGACCGGCGACCTTCCGGCCGGCCACGTTGGAGAGTGGGACGGAACGCGATGGTCCCCTCTCGGATCGGGAACGGATGGTCCCGTATTCGCCTTGGCGAGCACAGAATTGGGTCTGGTCGCGGGAGGGTTCTTCCAGTCGGCGGGAGGGGATTCGGCGCAGAACATAGCCCTCTGGAACGGCGCGGCGTGGAGCCCCGTGGGCGGGGGAACGAACGGACCGGTTTATGCCGTTGCCGTTCATGACGGCTCCTTGATCGCCGGCGGTGATTTCACGGAGGCAGGCGGCGTGACGGCAGGCCGCATCGCCCGCTGGGACGGGGCGAGCTGGCAAGCGCTCGGAACCGGGATGAACGCGAAGATCAACGCCCTCGGCAGATACAACGGCGAGCTGATTGCAGCGGGTGATTTCACCGACGCGGGCGGTCTCAGCGCCCGCTACGTCGCCGGCTGGGACGGGACCTCATGGAAACCGCTCGGCCCAGGAATGAACAACTGGGTATTCGCGCTCGCGACCCACGATGGGAAGTTGGTTGCCGGCGGAAACTTCACCTATGCCGGGGGAACGCCCACGCGGTACATGGCCCGCTGGGACGGCGGCTCATGGGAGACGATCGGCAACGGGCCGAATCAGTGGGTTTCGACCCTCGCCGTGCACGACGGGGCTGTGATCGTCGGCGGCGGGTTCGATCGCGTCGACACCCTGGCGGCGAACTTCATCGCACGCCTTGACGGCGACGCATGGAGCACCCTCGGCTCGGGCGTGACCGGCTGGGTGGGGGCGCTCGCGGATCACGATGGAAGCCTGTACGCAGGGGGCGGCTTTGTGGAGGCAGGCGGCAAGCCGTCCGGCTTCATCGCGCGATGGGACGACGCGGTCGTTCCGATCCGCCTGCTTGCATTCACCGCCGGGCGGCAAGAGCAGGCAGCCGTCCTTCGCTGGGAGATCGTGAATGGTGCGGGGGCGTCGGTCTTTCGCATCCACCGAGAGGGCGTGGACGGGGTCATGGAGCAGCTCGGCGATTCGACGCCAGCCGCGCCCGGGCAGACCGCCTACGAGACCATCGATCCCGCCCCCCCCACCGGCGAGACCGCGTACTGGCTCGAAGAAGGATGCTCGAATGGCGAGCGGATCTGGCACGGTCCAGCCCTGCTCCCCGCGGCGTCGAATGAGCGGATGGTCCCCGGCCTCACCCTGCTGCGCCCGAACCCGTTTCGAGATCGCATCCTCTTCCGCTATTCGGTTTCCCACAGGGGCCGTGTCCTCCTCACGGTGCACGATCTCGCGGGGCGGCGGGTCCAGACCCTGCGCGACAGCGCGGGGCGGCCCGGAGAGTACGACGGGGTTCTCGATGCGGCGCGAGCGGGCGGACGCCTTGCGTCCGGCGTCTACTTCCTCAGACTCGAGGAGCCGGGCGGGGTCGCCACGCGGAAGATCGTCCTGACAAGGTAAGCGTCCGCGATTCGAACGGGTGATCGCGGCGCGAGCGTTCCCGTGGGGCGGCGGGCCGGCGCGGGTTGTGGAACGCGCGGCTCAGCCGGATTCCTTCGCCGCGGCCGCAGCCTCCTCCTTCTCGGCGAGATAGCGCTCCAAGAAGCCGGTGTCGTAGCGCCCGGTGCGAAAATCGGGGTGCGCCAGGACCTCCCGGTGGAACGGGATCGTGGTGTCGATCCCTTCGACGAGGCACTCGGCAAGGGCGCGTTCCATGCGCGCGAGGGCCTCGGCGCGATCCGACCCGTGGACGATCAGCTTGGCGACCATCGAGTCGTAGTGGGGAGAGATCGTGGCGCCGGGGATGATGTGGCTATCGATCCGCACCCCGGGTCCGCCCGAGAGAAAAAACTCACCCACGCTTCCCGGCGAAGGACGGAACCCTTGGCTTGGGTTCTCGGCGTTGATGCGGCACTCGATCGAGTGACCGCGGATGACGACTTCCTCTTGTTTCAGCGGGAGCTTCTCGCCCGCGGCGATGCGGATCTGGAGCTTGACAAGGTCGAGACCGGTCACCATCTCCGTCACGGGGTGCTCGACCTGCAACCGCGTGTTCATCTCCATGAAGTAGAATCGGCCCAGATCCTCCTCGTAGAGGAACTCCATCGTGCCGAGGCTCGAGTAGCCGATCCTCTGCGCCCCCATGACGGCCGTCCGCCCCATTCGTTCCCGCAGCTCGGGCCCCACTGCG
>CAZNRY010000118.1:0-12999 GCA_964575675.1 uncultured bacterium | reverse complement strand
GAGAACCGCGCTTCGTACTCACCCTTCTTGTGATCCCAGATGCTGACCCGGCAGCCGCCGCACATGCCGGTGCCGTCGACCATGATTGGGTTCAGGCTGACGATGCAGGGGATCCTCTTCGGATCGTATTCGAGGGCGGGATCGTACGTGTCGCGGAAGCCCTTGCCCGTCATCTCTTTCACGACCGCCTCCATCATCGGCAGGGGGCCGACCGCGATCACCTCGGCGATTTCCCCATTTCGCTGCTCGAGAATCTCGTGGAGGACGGAGGTCACGAATCCCTTGCGGGCGTAAGAACCGTCGTCGGTCGTGACGTAGAACTCGGAAGAGATCGCGCGCAGTTCCGGCTCGAGGATCAATAGGTCCTTCGTGCGCGCTCCGATGATCGTGATGACGTGGTTGCCCAGCTCGTAGAGCTCCTTCACCTTCGGCCAGATCGGAGCGATGCCGACCCCGCCCCCCACGCAAATCACCGGCTTTTCGTGCTTCTTGACCTCGATCGGCGTCCCGAGGGGCCCCAGGACGTCGAGGATCGCGTCCCCCTCGCCGAGCTCTCCCATCTTACGGGTCGAGAAGCCGACCATCTGGAAGATCAGGGAAATCGTCCCGGCCTCGCGATCGTAGGCGGCGATCGTGAGCGGGATCCGCTCGCCGAGATCGCTCGTGCGAACGATGACGAACTGGCCGGCCTCCGCGTGGCGCGCGATCAAGGGAGCGTCGACGACAAACTCGATGATTCCGTCCGCTCCTGGCGTCAGGTCACGCCTCTTGAGAATCGCATAGTTCTTTCCCAGTAGGGTGCGGTTGATCTGGGTCATCCGATCCTGGGCTCCTCGTGGTGATCCTGGCCGCGAAACTTCCCCACACGACCCCGATGCCGGCACGCGGGCCGGCCCACCCGACGGCCTCCGAGAGGGAGGTCAGTGATTCTGACTCGCATCCGCCAATCTACCAGATGCTTGCAAGCGAATGCAACCGACGGGGCTAGGACGATCACCGCAAGAGGACGAGGCGGCGGGCAGCCCCTCCGTGCGCGCCCGCAAGACGGGTCAAGTAGACGCCCGATGGAAGTTCTCTGCCCTCTGCATCACGGCCATCCCAGATGACGGCCGATCCCCCGCCGCCGGGCAGCTTGGCGATACGCCGTCCGGCCACATCGAGGATCTCGATCGTCGCCGCC
This sequence comes from uncultured bacterium, assembly GCA_964575675.1. Lineage (GTDB taxonomy): Bacteria > Eisenbacteria > RBG-16-71-46 > CAIMUX01 > VGJL01 > CAZNRY01. The sequence goes on along the minus strand of CAZNRY010000118.1, from coordinate 11,819 downwards.
CGATCGCTCAATACCGGGATCCGGAAGGGAGGCCTGCCCGGGGATGGCCAGGGTGGTCCTGGTTCGGCCGCGAGGGGCGGGGCATCGAACGCGTTCGACCCTCCGACCGAGCCCTTGAGGATCCAGTCGTCGGGGTCGAGCAGGACTTCCTGCGGTCGGAGTCTCACCGGCAAGCGGAAGGTCTGCAGACGGAGACTGTCCAGAACCGTGATCCGATAGCTCCCGATCGCATCGCGGATCTCGAGGTCGATGGGCATGTGAAAGGGGGGCTCGGATTGCATCTGTCCGATCGTGAGATCGAGGATGGCCGGCAAGGACTTCCGGGTGGCCGGCGAGGCCGCGGATGGATCGGCCAGCAAGCCGCGATCCGTACTCCCCGCCGCGGGGCTGGCCGCCCACGATAGGGCGTAGTCGGGCCGGCCCGAACCATAGATCCACGGGTCGAAGAACCAGCGAAGGTCGCGGCCCGCCGAATGCTCGAAGACCGCGATCAGGTTCTCGGTCGTCGCGTTGGAGTAGGCGAACTCCTCCCCGTAGGCGCGGAGGGCATCGAAGAAGACGCTGTCGCCGAGCGCGCCGCGGAGCATGTGCAGGACCCAAGCACCCTTGAGGTAGACCGTCGAGTTGAAGATGTAGTCGGGTGGAACGATCGCGCCTGGGAAGTCGGGACGCCACATCCCCCTCATCCACTCCCGGTATCCATCGATCCCACTCCGCGATTCGAACCAGAGCGCCTCGGAGTAACGAGCGAACCCCTCGTTGAGCCACATATGGTCCCACGAGCGGAGGGTCACCGAGTTCCCCCACCACGAGTGGGCCAGCTCGTGCGCAACCTCCCAGTCGTTGGCGTCAGTGCCGTCGACGAGATACTCCCCATAGGATGTGAGCGTTTGGTTCTCCATCGCGCCCCCCCAGAAGAACTCGGCCATGCCGTACTTCTCTCCCGCGAAAGGGTAGGGGCCGAATCGATCTTCGAAGGCTGCGAGAATGGCGCCGGTGCGTCCCCATGAGATCTCGGCCATGGCGCGATGCTCGGGATAGGGGAGGAAGAGCAGGGGGAGGCTGCGGCCGTCCTTCGCCACATAGGTCTCCTCGTAAGGGTCGTATCTCGTGCATGCGATTCCGATCAGATAGGGGGCGATCGGCCAGTCTTCTTGCCACGTCATCCGGCGGCGGCCGCCCCCGCTCTCGTCGGAGACCAGTCGGCCGTTTGAGCCCGCGTAGAGGGTGTCGGGGACATCGAGGGTGATCCGCGCGGTCAGCTTGTCGTCGGGCACATCCTTGCATGGCCACCATCCCGATGCGGACGCGGGCTCGCTGACCGTGAATGCGCCCGGCGTCCCGTCGCGATCATGGAATGCGAAACCGAGTAGGCCGTCCCGCGGGGGACGCCCTTCGTAGGCAATCGCAATCTCGCCGTGGACCTGCGGGCCGAGCGGCGGATCGAGGGGAATCCGCAGCGCGCGCCCTTCGTGCGTGAAGGGCACATCCAGCGATCCCCTGCGGACGCTCGTGACGTGCAACGAATCGGTCAAGTCGAGTCGTAGGAGATCGATTTGACTAGTGGGGCGGAACCGATGGATCACCCGGCCACGAATCGTCCGCGCGTCGAAGTCGATTACGATCTCGATGTCGGCATTCGTGCAGTCGAAGCCCCGATCATCGCTGCGATGCTCCGACGGGAGACTGAAAAATCGGGACTTTCCGCCGGGTTCGAGAGGTTCCGAGGCGCGGGAAACCTGCGTAGCTTCTGTTCCGTCGCCGTCGAGCGGAACCGGCGTGACCGGGGCGCCGACCGCCCCGGCTCTCTCAAGCCCGCCGCTCGGTCCGAGCGCGAGAAGAGCGACAATGGACCATTCCGCGCGGCACATGGCTAGACCTCGGCGCCGAGCAGCTCCGCGAGAAAGGACTCGGGCACGCCGCGCAGGAAGAGCAGCTTCTCGATTGGGCGGCCGATCTCGCTGTTGGGGGTCGAGGCGCCCGCCGTGACGCCGATCACGGCTTCGCCGGAGGGAAGCCAGCCGCCCTCCACGACGGGATCGGGATCGCCAAGGGGTTTGTGGCGGATCCATCGAGGAGAGAGGATGTCGCCGGCGCCCTCGATGTGGAATGTCGGGGCCCGCCCGCTCGCGATCTCGACGAGGTGGGTCGTGTTGCTCGAGTTGAACCCGCCGATGACGACCATCAGGTCGATCCGCTGCTGGAGCATCTCCTCGACGGCATCCTGGCGGTCCTGGGTCGCGCTGCAAATCGTCTGGAAGCTCGAGAAGCGCCGAGACAGATCCTCCTCGCCATGACGCGAGAGCATGCTCTGCCGCAACGCCTCCGAGATTGCGAGGGACTCCGATGACAGCATCGTCGTTTGGTTCGCCAGGCCGATCCGCTCGAGGTCGCGCTCGGGGTCGAATCCGGGAGAGAAGGCTCCCGCGAAATCGTCGAGAAAGCGCTCGCGATCTCCCCGACCCTCGATCTGGTCGGACACCCATCCGCCCTCGGTGAGGTCTCGAACCACGAGGTACTGCCCGCCGCGCAGGAGGACCTGGGAGCAGGTCGCGCGCGTTTCCTCGTGATCGACCCTGCCGTGGATGATCGAGGTAAGCCCCTCGCGGGCATAGCGGCCCACCGATTTCCAGACGTTCAGGACCGATCCACAGGTCGTGTCGACCAGGACGACGCCGATCTCGCGGAGCCGGGCGAGCTCGTCCTGCTCAATCCCGAAGGCGGGGATCAGGACGACGTCCTCAGGCCCCAGGCCGTCGAGGCGGTCGTCCACTCCTTCGGCTGGGGGAAGGCGGAGGATCCCCATTTCTAACAAACGGCGGTTGACCACGGGATTGTGAATGATCTCTCCCGTGATGAAGACGCGGCGATCCGGGAAGCGAAGGCGCGCTTCGTACGCGTACTCGACCGCGCGATCGACCCCGTAACAGAATCCGAACTCGCGGGCCAGGACGACCGCGGTCCCCTCGTGCTCGAGCTTGCGCCCGTGCGTCTGCATCCAATCGATGAGGGCGCTGCGGTAGTCGTGCGCGAGGATGGGCAAGATATCGGCGCGTCTGCCCATGCCCTTCTGGTAGTAGCGGGTATCGCCCATCGGCGTCCTTCCCCGGGTTGCCCCGGAACGGCTCTGTCTCCATCATTGTACCGGCTTTTGCGCGGCGGGAGGCGCTGATTCGCCGGGGATGATCGCCTATACTTGCTTGTGATGCGCGCAAGCACCCACGTTGCCGAGACCTAGGAGTCCTCCGATGGACCACTACATGCAGGCGAATCGCACACTCTGGAACGCATGGACCCTCCTCCACGAGAAATCGGAGGAGTATGACCTGGCCGGCTTCCGCGCCGGCCGCTGCGCCTTGAAGCCGATCGAGCTGGCCGAGCTCGGAGACGTGGCGGGCAAATCGATGCTCCACCTCCAATGCCACTTCGGTCTCGACACGCTCTCCTGGGCGCGGCGCGGCGCGCGGATCACCGGCGTGGACCTGTCGGACGAGGCGATTCGTCTGGCGCAATCCCTGAGCTCCGAGCTCGAGATACCGGCCGAGTTCATCTGCTCGAATGTCTACGATCTGCACCATCTGCTGGAAAGCCGGTTCGATATCGTCTTCACGTCTTACGGCGTCCTGGTGTGGCTCCCCGACATCCGCGCCTGGGGGGAGACGGTTGCGCGATTTCTCAAGCCGGGTGGGGTCTTCTACATCGCCGAGTTCCATCCGCTCACGATGATCTTCGACAATTCCGAGCAAGCGAGCGAATTCAGGACCGCGTTTCCATACTTCCATCGCCCCGAGCCGATCCGGTACGCGGGGCTTGGTTCCTACGCCGCGCCCGATTCTCCCTACCGCTCCGTGACCTACGAGTGGACCCACTCGATGGCCGACATCGTTAACGCCCTGATCGATGCCGGGCTCACGATCGAGTACCTGCACGAGTTTCCGTATTCGATCTGCAAGAGCTTCCCGTTCCTGGAGAAGGGGATCGATGGTCTCTGGCGCGCGCCGGGTCGGGAGGACATCGTGCCGCTGCTGTTCTCGATCAAAGCCCGCAAGTAGCCGGCTCGTTTCGTGCGGCGAATGTCCCGTTCGCCGGACAGCCCGGCTGGCGCGCGCTTTTTCGAGTGGATTCCGCCGCCGGATTCAAGCCGTTCGCTCCGGAGATGTCCGCGGCGATCGTCACGAGCCCCGTTTGACCTTCCCCCTGCCCGGGACTATCCTGATCGGGATCTCATGCCGTTGGGGAGGGGAAGGGGCGCAACGCGCCGGGGAGGATACGATGAGCGTTCGCATCGGTGAGGGTCGGCTGAGTTGTGAGGATATCCACCGCGTTGCGAGGCAGGGGGAGCCGGTCGAGCTGACCGATGCCGCCCTCTCTCGGATCGCCCACTGCAGGGAGTTTGTCGAGCGCAAGGTCCGGGAACGAGCCGTGATGTACGGGGTCACAACCGGAATCGGCGAGCTGTCGGAGACGATTCTCACCCCTGAGCAAACGGAGCGTTTCCAGAAATACGTCGTCTATAGCCACGCCGCCGGAATCGGCGATCCTCTGCAGATACCCGACGCCCGCTCGGCGATCCTGTCGCGGATGTCGGTCCTGAGCCAGGGGCACTCGGGCATCCGCCCGATCCTGGTCGAAACGATGCGCGAGATGCTGAATCGCGGTGTGACCCCGGTCATGTGCGAGAAGGGATCGGTCGGCGCGTGCGGCGACCTTTCTCCGATGTCGCAGCTCGCCCTCGTCCTGATCGGCGAGGGGGAGGCGTTCTACAAGGGGGAGCGCATGGATGCCCGCGCCGCGATGGAGAAGGCGGGAATCCCGGTGCAGCGGTTCGAGGCGCGCGATGGTCTCGCGTCGATCAACGGGAGCAACTGCATCACCGGGATGGGCGCCCTTGAGGTCGTCGAGGCCCTCGAGTGGCTGCGGCACCATGACATCGCTGTCGCAATGACCCTCGAGGTCGTCAACGCCAACATGGCCGCCTACGACGAGCGGATCCACCGGGTCCGGGGTTTCCCGGGCGCGCAAGAGGTCGCGGCGAACGTCCGTTTGATCACGTCGGACAGCGAGATGCTGAAGCAGAAGGGCAAGAAGGTGCAGGACGCCTACTCCCTACGCAGCTCGCCCCAAGTCGCAGGCGCCGCGCGCGATGCGCTGAAGTACACCCGTTCCCAGATCGAGATCGAGCTGAACGGGGTGGGCGACAACCCGATCTTCTTTCCCGACGACGACGGCGGCACCTATCTCACTGGCGCCAATTTCCAGGGGACCCCGATGGCCTTTGGTCTCGAGATGTTGGGGATGGCGGTCACGACCGTCGCGGTCCTCTCCGAACGCAGGCTGAACCGACTCCTCAACCGCAATCTGAGCTGCGGCCTGCCCGCGTTTCTGACGAAGGGGGCCGGCATGTTCTCCGGGCTTATGCTCTCCCAGTACACGGCGGGGGCGCTCTGTTGCGAGAACCGGATCCTCTCCCATCCGGCGGCGACGGGATCGATCCCCGCGGCGGCGGATCAGGAAGACTTTGTCTCGATGGGGATGACCACGACGCTCAAGTCGAAGCAGATCTTGAAGAACGCGCGGGCCATCCTGGGAATCGAGATGATGGCGGCGGCGCAGGCGATGGACTTCCGCCGCCCACTCCGGGCGGGGAAGGGAACCGAGGCCGCCTACGAGGTAATCCGCAAGCACGTCGCGTTCCTCGAGGAGGATCGCCCGCTCTACGGCGACAACAACCGGATGGCCGCGCTAGTTGAGTCGGGGGAGATCCTCGCCGAGGTAGAGAAAACTGTCGGGAAGCTCGCGTGATTCATAGGAGCGGTTACGTCGCCCTGGTCGGGCCCCCGAACGCAGGGAAGTCGACGCTCCTGAATCAAATCGTCCGTTCGCGGCTTGGGATCGTGAGTCCCAAGCCGCAGACGACGCGCCGCCGAACCCTCGGGATCGTGACGGGCGAGGGGTACCAGATCGTCCTCCTCGACACCCCGGGGATTATCGATCCGAAATATCCGCTCCAGGAGGCCCTGATGCGGACGGTTGGCGAGGTCCTCACCGACGCAGATCTCGCGGTCGTGCTCCTGGACGCCGGGGCGGTGCGGCCCGAGCGGCTCGGGATCTCGGATCGTGCCGGGAGATTCGAGGGCAAGCGGATTGCGGTCCTGAACAAGATCGATCTGCTGCGGCGCCGCGATGAGATGATTCCCCTGCTGCAATCGATCTCCGAAACGGGGCTCTTCGCGGAAATTGTCCCGATCTCAGCCCTGACGGGGGAGGGAGTCGACCGGCTGCTCTCCGTCATCATTTCGTTCCTCGACGAGGGGCCGGCCTTCTATCCGGAGGATCAACTAACCGAGCAACCCGAGCGCTTCTTCGTCGGCGAGATGATCCGCGAACAGGCGTTCCTCCGGTTTCAGGAGGAGATCCCTTACTCGATCGAGGTCGAGCTCACGGAGTTCAAGGAGAGGCCGGAATCGAAGGACTACATCGAGGCTGTTCTTTTCGTCGAGTCGAATTCTCAGAAGGGGATCGTGATCGGCCGCCACGGGCAAGCGATCCGCGCGTTGGGCGAGGCGGCGCGCGCGTCGATCGAGCAGTTCCTCGGGCGCCCGGTTTACCTGGATCTGCGGGTCAAGGTCGCGCCGAAGTGGCGGCGCGACGAGGCGGCTCTGCGCCGCCTCGGCTACCGGACATGACGCCACCCGCGGACGCCTCCCGCCTTACGCGGTCGTGAGCGGTCCGGCAGTGCCCATGGGAGCGATTGCTGCGCTCGGCGCGGCGGCGCTCTGGGCGGTTTCCACGACGATCTGGACGCGTCAGATGGCCGTGAGCTGGCCGCAGGCGATGAACCTCTTCAAGACGGGGCTCTGCCTGCCCCTCTTCGCCATCGCCTTGCTCGCAGGCGGCCCGCACCCTCCGCTCGCGGGTGTCGGTTCCGGATCGATGTGGATCCTTCTTGCGAGCGGCGTGATCGGAATGTCGCTCGGCGATACCGCGTACTTCGCGAGTCTGAGCCGGATTGGCGCCCGGCGCACGATGCTGATTCAGTGCCTGGCGCCGATCTTCACCGCGGGCTTATCCCTGGCGACGGGCGAGAGATTGCCCGGAGCGGTCGCGGCCCTCGGCGTCGCCTGCGTTCTGGGTGGTCTCGTTCTCGTGCTGCGCGAGCGGCCTGCCGGGACCGTCAGACCCGGACATGCCCGCGCCGGACTTCTCTTCGCGGTCGCCTCCGCGCTCTGCCAGGCGATCGGGATCATCATGACCAAGCGCGGCCTCCGGGATGCGAGCATTCTTCAGGCGAGCACGATTCGCATCTTCGCGGGCGTCGTCGGGATCCTCATCCTCGAGCTCGCCCACGGGCAGTTCCTCGCGACGGTCCGCCACGCCCTTCGCCCACCCTCGCTCGGGCGGATCCTTCCAGCGGCGTTGATGGGGAGCTTCCTTGGATTCTTTCTCTTTCAAGTGGCCATTCGGTTCTCGGATCCTGCGGTCGCTGCGGCGCTCACCGGAATGTCTCCCCTCTTCGTTGCTCCGCTGAGCGTCGTCTTTCTGGGCGAGCGGATGAGGGTGTGGGGGTGGTTCGGAACGATTGCGGCCGTCGCGGGGGTCGCGCTCGTGATGCTCGGCTGACGCGGGTCGATCCGGCCCTCGGATCGGCTATCCTGTGGATGGATCGGCGCCCGCGAGCGGGAGGAGACGGACCGCTGGGCAGCGCCCCTCCGGCCGCCGGCCGGGCCTCACTGCGACACTCAACGGAGGAGAGCATGGACGATCATCCTCTCTGGACGACGGATCTGTCCGTCAGACATGCCTACTCGGAAGACGCGTCGGGTCTGATCGCTGTGCCCGATGCGGTCGCGCGCCCCGCCGATGAGAGCGAGATCGTGGGAATCGTCCGGCACTGCGGCGCGCACGCGATTCCCTTGACCCCGCAGGGACTAAGGTCCAGCACGGTCGCAGGTCCGCTTGCGTTTGGGGGCGTTGCGCTCAGTCTCGAACGAATGGTACGCGTGGTCGACATCGACCAGAAGAATCGCCTGGCGATTCTTGAGCCCGGGGTGAATCTGGGTGAGTTCAAACGCTCGTTGCGCGGCACGGGCCTCTTCTACCCTCCCGATCCCACGAGCGAGGATGAGTGCACGGTCGGCGGCAGCGTGATGGCCAATGCGAGCGGCTCCCGCACCTACCTCTACGGCGCGACCCGGCCTTACGTGCGCGCCCTGCGCGCGGTCTTGGGCGACGGCCGAGTCGCGGAGCTCGAACGCAGCCGCGCGAGCAAGAACACGACCGGATACTTCGGCTTCCAGGACCCGGTCGACCTCCTGGTCGGAAGCGAGGGGACGCTCGCGATCCTGACGCGCGTGACGGTCGTCCTGAGACCCGAGCCACCGGCCTTCTTCGCGGGGATGGCGTTTTTCCGTACGCTCCCCGACGCGCTTGCCTTCGTTCTGGAAGCTGACCGGGCGGGCCGCAGGGCGGGCGGCTTCGATTCGCCGGGGGGCTCGGTAGCGCGGCCGGCCCGGCTCGCGCCCCGATGCCTCGAGCTGTTCGACGCGGGGTCCCTGGATCTGATCCGCCCGACGGCGGGAAGGCTGAACATCCCTGCGGACGCGCGAGCCGCGATCTTCTTCGAGCAGGAATGCGAGGAGGGGATGGAGGACACGGCGTTCGAGGCTTGGTACCGGCTCCTGGAGGAGCGGTCCACGATGGCGGACGAGACGATCGTTGCGACGACCGACGATCGCAAGGGCGAGCTGCGCAAGCTCCGGCACGCCCTGCCGACCGAGATGAACGAACGCGGCCAGCGCGCTCGCGCAGCGGGAGGGCGCAAGCTCAGCACCGACTGGGCTGTGCCGATCGATCTCATGCCGCGCGCGGTCGAGGAGGCGACGGGGATTGCCGAGGAGGTCTTCGGGGGGTTCTTCATCCGGTACGGGCACGTCGGCAACGGGCATCCCCACTTCAATCTGCTCGCCGAGGATCCCGGATCGCTCGAGCGGGCCCGTGATGCGACCCACCGAATGGCGCGCATGGCGATCGAGATGGGGGGGACCGTCACGGCAGAGCACGGCGTCGGGAAGATCAAGCGCGAGTATCTCCGCTACCAGTACCCCGCGTGGGTCGTCGAGGCGATGCGCTCCGTCAAGCGATCGCTCGACCCCGCCGGGATCCTCGCTCCCGGAAACATCTTCGAGTAGCCGCCGCGGCCGGACTCTCTGCGGCTGGAAAGAAACGGCGCGCCCGGTCTCACCGGAACGCGCCGTCCGTGCATCGGGCCTCGGCCCGAACTCTACCTGGTCAACAGGATCTTCTTCGAGAAGCTCTGTCCTTGCGCCGAGAAGCGGGCGAAGTAAATCCCGCTCGTGACAGTCCGGCCCGCGGAATCGAGGCCGTCCCAGACGTAAGAATGACGTCCCGCGACGACGGAGCCGCTCTCCAGGGTGCGCACCAACCGTCCCGCCAGGTCGTAGATCGAAAGATCGACCGAACCCGCGGTCGGGAGGTCGAAGCGCAGAGTGGTCCGCGCGCTGAAGGGGTTCGGGCTCGCGGGGAGGAGCGCGAGGCTGCGGGCGCCCCCCAGTTCCTCAACCGCCGCGAGAGGGCCGACGATGTAGTCGTGGTAGAGGTACTCCGCGCCGCGTGGGCTTGCCCCGCGCCATGTCGCCACGTTGTCGGCGATGATGTAGTAGCGGATCGTGACGCTCCCGCCCCCGTCGGGCATGTCGCCGCCCCACTCGTTGGGATTTCCGGTCGGGCTCAAGACGAGTTCCTGGTCGAAGGCGGTTCCGGTCCCGTACATCGCCTTGACCGAGCCGGCGACGATCGCGCTCGTCGATGCGATTGTCACGGTGATCGGATAGGGCCCGGCCCCCGTCTGGTCCGCCAGCGGTGTGTGGGTCAAGGTCGGAACGTCATACGCCGATGCGGAGTGGAAGTTTCGCGCGGTGAACCAGTAATCGATGCTGCCCGCGTGGAGCCCGCCATAGAGCGCCTTGTCGGCCGTCATCATGTAGCCGGCCGCCTGGGGCGCGGTCGCGGTCGTTCCCATGTAGAAGTGGTGCTTCAGGACGTCGGTGTCGCACGCCGTCCGGCCGATCTCCTGGCGGATCATGGTCAAACAGGAGGCCCAGATCGTACCGTTCGCATAGATGTCGCCTCCCCAGCTCGTGTAGGTCGTCGTCGAGTTCACGACCCGTCCCGGCCAGAAGGGGTTATGCCCGTCCCAGTTGAAGACCCACTCCTGGCGGTAATCGGAGACGCTGGCCGAGTAGCTCGTCGCCCAGTAGTCGCCGAAGCCCTCTCCCATCGATGCCTCGTGGCCCCCGCCCCATCCGGGAACGGTGGAGCTCTGGATCGCGTGGCCGTACTCGTGGAGCACGACGTCGGCGTCCTCGGCATCGTCGACCCCGCCCTCGCCAAAGGCGATCCTGTTCGTGCTCGGGATGTAGTGGCTGTTGTCGGCGCCGCTCAGGCCGTGCGTGTCGATGTGGATCGAGGCGTGCTGGATCGTGCTGAACCCGAGCGACTGGATGTACCTCTGGTTGTTGTCGATGTGCCAGTAAACGAGGACATCCTCGAACCCCTGCTGATTGCGCGTGTAGGTGAAGGCGTTGGGGTCGGCATTCGAGACCGGAGCCGACGTCGGCAACTCGAACTCATCGATGTAGCACCACGGGCCCCTCAAGTAGTAGAGCCCGCTGACCAGCGTCAGCTCGGGAAGCGTCTTCATGACGCGCTGGGCGGTCAGCTCCGCCGTGTCGGCGTCGCTCAGGTCCGAATAATTGCCGCCGTAGGCGACGCGAGCGGTCGTGAGCGGATCGGGATCGAAGACATACCCCGCGCCGTCGGTGTAGAGCGCCTGATCAATGAGGCGGAGGATCGTCCCGTCGATGGCGTCGACAAAAACCTCCCAGTCCCCCAGGGGCTGATCCACCGGGATCGAGACGCGCCAGGCGAGGTTCGCCGGCGTGCCCACACGGTCCTGATCGCGGAGGATCCAGAGGGCGGGAGCGGGAGGTTCGCCCAAGAACTTCGGCTCACCGGCGATCCCGAGCGCATCGATCGCGATTTTCCGGGCCTGCTCCGCGTCGATCGACGCAGACGTCGGGACGGAAGCGCGCGCGAGGATGGGGTCGTACCCGGAGTGAACGGCCTCGACGTAGCGGCCGTCGGCATCCATGGAAACCACGAGATCGGCGCGCCAGACGGGAACGGATCCGATCGCCTGATTGAAGCGGACATGCGTTCCGCCCGGGACACTCTGCACCCCTTGGAGGAGGAGGTCGGTCCCCATCCTGCCCAAGCCGAACTGCCCCGCGCGATCGGCTAGATAGGCGCGGGCCGCCTGCTCCGGCGCGCCGGCGTATGGGCCGTCATGCTGCGCGGTGAGCGAGGCGAGGACCCCGCTCGAACGATTCACGAAACCGTTCGGCACCGGATCGAGGGGATCGGTTTGATCCGCGATCTGCCAGACGCGCGGGCCGGGGGCAGACGTGTCGACCGCGGGCGCTTTGAGCGCCGCGGCGGGTTGGGCAAGACAACAGCCGAGCAACAGGACGATTCCCGTCCACTTCGCGGATGAGGCCATCTGTTCCTCCATGTTGCGTAGATATGCATCACGACGGCGCCCGATCGGCTCCAGTCACGTCTACGGGCGACACTAACTCCCTCCATTGTACTCCGTTCGGGGCCGTCACCCAAGATCCGATTCCCCGGTGGATCGTCTCCTGCGCGGGGGCTTTTGGCGCTGGCGAGAGGGCCCAAACGGCCCCAGAATCGCGCCCAACTGACGGATGGAGGTCCGCGCATGCAACACCCGAGTCGGGGAG
>CAZNRY010000117.1:2114-13057 GCA_964575675.1 uncultured bacterium | reverse complement strand
TGTAACTGGCTGGGGAGCAGGGACTCGAACCCCGGTTCCATGATCCAGAGTCATGTGTCCTACCGCTGGACGACTCCCCAGCACCTCGCTTCCATCCGAGCCCGCATTCTATGCGAGCCGCCGCGAGATCGACAACCCCCTAAAGAGACCGTCCCGCGGGGGGATCCCGCGACGCGGCACGGCATTCGCTCTGCCGCGCCGCGCCCGATCCCTGCCTTGCGTCAGACTCCGATCCCGGCCCTATCGCAACAGCACGAGCTTCTCGGTCCTCGTCGTCCCTCCGGCCCCCTGCAGGCGAGCCATGTAGACTCCCGAGCCGACCTCGTGGCCCGAGTCGTCGCGCCCGTCCCACAGCGCGTCGGTCACGCCGCCGCGAATCGACCCCTGAATCAGGGTGCGCACCCTGCGGCCTCCAAGGTCGACGATCTCGAGCCGGACGGTGCCCGTGGGAGCCTCGAAACGAAGCGCGGTCTGCCCGCGGAACGGGTTCGGCGCCACGCCGACGAATCCCAACCTGTACGGCAGGACCGTCACCTCGACCTGCGCGCTCTGGAAGAGCAGATCCCCCTCGGAACCGTAGCCGAAGAGACGGTACGTGTGCCGCCCCGGTTCCACGGCGTCCCGGTAGACATAGGCGTCGCCGGATGCGAAGAGCGAGGACTCGCCCTCTGCGCGGACATCCCAGGTCCCGATGTCGTTGCGCTTCTCGATCCGGTAGGCGGCGGGCGGCACGGGGGTCGTCCAATACAGCACGGCGGCTCCTGCCTCCGCGCTCGCCATGACCTCGACCATCGTGACCGGCGTGATCACCTTGGCATCCATCCGCCCTGTGTTGCGCGCGTCGTGGCGGTACACAGGCCATGGGTTCTGCAGCATCGCCTGCGAGAGGTCGCCTGGGAAGTCCACGTCCCGAATGTCGAGCACCGTGACCTGCGGAAGCTGCTCGGATTGCAGGATCAGGTTCGGATGGCCGTCCCGATCGACGTCCCAAACGGCGAGCCCATTCTGGATCCTCCCGCCCAGCACGTAGGGGAAGCCGTCGACATCGCCGCCGACCGGATCTCCGTTGAACGCGTGCACGATCCCATCGCTGTCGCCGATGATGATCTCGGCCGCCGCGTCGGAGTCGAGGTTCGCCAGGATCGCGGACCCGATCTTCTTCGTTGCGCCGGAGAGCGTCTTCGGGAATCCGGCGAGGGTGGCGCCGGTCCGCGCGTTGACCGCGAGGATCCGGTTCAACCCGGTTGCGATCACGACGTCCATCACGCCCTGTGCATCCCCGTCGACGTCGCCGATCGCGGGGGTCGCCTCGAGCCATTTCGTCGGAAGCTCGTCGATGGTACGCGACCAGACCAGCTGGAGACTCCGCGGAAGCTGGGCCTGGTACCGGTAGCACCAGAGGTGGAGGCGGGTCGTGACGAAGATCTCGTACTTCCCGTCCCCGTCCACGTCGGCAATGCTCGGCGATGAGTTGCAGGACGCCCGATCCCCCGAGAGTCCCTGCTCGAGGATCGTCGTGGCCAGGGTCGACCCATCGCCGTCCACAACGATCAGACGCTGCGGCGAGTTGGCGTCGTTCGTCGAGAGGGCGACCACGATCTCGTCCTTCCCCTCGGCGTCAAGGTTCGCTACGGCGGGGCAACCGTAGTCATACGGCCAGGTCAGTGGATCACCGGCGTTTCCGCCACCGAGATAGGTCAGCTTCCCGTCGGTGTTCGCGGTGATGACCGGCGTCCCATCGTAGTTCCATGCGTAAAGAGCCCCACGCTCCTGCGCGATGACCTCGAGTTTCGTGTCCCCCGCGATGTCGGCCAGGACGGGCGAGGCCAAGAGGAACTTGCTGACGCCGACCGTCTTCTGCCAGAGCAGCGTCCCGTCCCGGTCCCAGACGAAGATCGCGCCGCGTACCGCGTCGCTTAGGCTCTTGTAGCGCGACGTGGCGACGACCTCAACACGCCCGTCCCCGTCGATGTCGGCGATGGCTGGCTTGCTCCAGTAGAAGGCTCCGAGGCCGGACCATACGCCGGGCGTCGATGAGATCCCGTCGCCATCGATGATCTCGGTCCCGTTGCTACGCAGGCCGTAGACGCGGTCGGCGGTGAAGAAGAGTTCGTAGGCCCCCGTCGCATCGAGATTCTCGACCGTCGGAGCGCCCGAGCTCGGGTCGGCCGCCACGATGAACGGCCAGCCGGCCAGAACGGCGGCGTTCGTCGTCGCGCTCACCGGCGCGGAGTAGGCGCTCTGGTTGCCCGACCGATCGACCGCGGCGACCCGGTAGTAGTAGCGCGTCAGGCCATCGAGCCCGACGTCGCGGTAGTAGGTCATTTCCTTGAGCAAACTGTTCTGAATCAGCGTAAAGGGTCCTGCTTCCGCCAGGCCGCGCTCGAGCAGATACCCCTGGATGTCCGAAACCGTTGGGGCGGTCCACGTCAAGAGGACCGCATCCTTCGTCGCCTCCGGTGGAGGATCCGCCGGGAAGGCCGGCGAGGGCGGGAAGTTGAACTCGATCGCCGAATCGAGGAAGGCGAAGTCGGGATCGAAGGTCGAGCGAGCCTGGAAACGCAGGGCGATCCCCTGCGCATCGGTCACGACGAAGCGGAAGGAGGTCAGACCCGTCGTCGTCAGGCTCGTTCCCTGGGTTGCGCCGTCGAGGGGGAAGACGCCGTATAGAGGGACGATCGTCGCTCCGGCCTCCGCGGTGAGAACGCCCTCCAGGCTCGCCGCCGTGCCGCTCCCGTAGTTGAAGAGGACGGGGCGCCAGAGCATCGTTTCACCGTTGTCGGGGAGATTGTCGCTGTCACCACCCCCCAGCTCGGTCAAAACCCCCTGGTAGAGGTCGAATCGGGGGCGATAGATCGGCAGCGGCTCGCGGAAGGTCGACACCCGGGGCGGCTCGTCGACCCGGATCACCGCCTCCAAGGGAAGACGGTCGCCATTCTGATGGAGACCATCGGCAGCCCCTGGCCGGAGGTGCAAACGGAAGGCCCCGGTCACGGACCTCGTCTCGCCGGCCGAAAGGGCGGCCACAGACTCGCTGCCGTCGAGGATTTCGACATACGAAGCGATCTCGCTCGGCTCGACGGACAGGGTAAGGGTCATAGCACCCGACGGGGATACTCCGCCGTTGCGGAGCTTCAGATTCAACTTGATCGTCTCTCCTTCGTCGAACCTCTTGTCGTCGTTCCCCTCGGTCGGGGCCCCGCCCCCTGCAACCCGATCGTCCACTGTGAACTCGGTCACCGTGACGGCCGAACTGGACCCGACGGAAGTGACGTTCCGGGCGTCCGTCTCGGCAAAGGGAATCGAGGTTGGATGGGTGACCGTGATCCCGAACGATCCGGTCGTCGCCGGACGGAACTTCAAAACTGTCTGTCCGTCCGTGCCGGTCGTTCCGGTCGCCGAGAGATCGCCTGCCTTGTACGCGCAGACCAGAGCGTCCTTCAGGGGACTCTCCTCGCTGGTCACGCTGACGGTCAGGGTCGAGTCGCCGAGCGTGAACGAGTTCGGGGCGGTCACGACCATCGGCTTCGGGGTGCCGAGCCAGACGCTTGTCTGCGGATCCCCCAACAGGATCAGGCTGAAGGCGAGGAAGCGCTGGTAGCATTCCCGGTCGCCCCACGCGGCCGTCTGAGTGGTGATCGAGCTGTAGAACGCCTCGCCGAGGTGGATCTCCCTCGGCTCGAGGAGGAGTTTCGCATAGGTGGCGTTCTGGAACCCGGTGGCCGCAGCCGGAAAGTCGAGGTTCGTCGACCCGATGTAGGCGACCACGCCTCCCGTGGAGCAGAAGAGCATCGCCTCGGCCAGGCAATCGTAATCGATGGCCGCAGAGCTGCAGTTGATCGAGTAGAGAATGCCCTGCTTGTCGCCGTTCGTCATCGCGCGCGCGTCGCCGACCAGGAAGCGGCCCCCGCCGTCGGTCCCCGATGATGTGCCGACCGACATCCGATCGCGGTCTCCATGCCCCACGTGGTGCAGGACTGCGCATCCCTCGTTCATCCTGGCCACGACGTCGTCCTTCTTCTCCAGAATGGCGCCCGTGCGGTTGAACGGCGCCTCCCGCCAGTACTCGTACCATTCGTACATCTCGATCGGCGTCATCACGAGATCGGTTGCGAGGTCAAGCATCTCGGCAACCTTGAAGCAATCCTCGGCCCCGTCCAGGCGGACGCAGGGGTTGCATGAGCCGGTGCACTTCCCGCAGGGCGGAATGAGGTTCAACTGCGCGCGCGTCCACTCGACGTCGAAGAGGACCTCGCCGAGCAGGAGGATCTTGTCGAGAAACCCTCCCAGGTCGGGGTTCTTCTCGTACTTCAGCGCCTTCTGGACGAAGATCTCCACCTGCTCGGGGCCGTTGGCCGAGACGCGTCCGACGAAAAGCTCGGGGTCGAAATCGACCCCGTCGCCCACGAGGTGGGTGGGGCACTCGACCTTGATCCCCTCCCCGAAGATCGTGTTGCCGTCGTTGTTCCAGGTGCCGTCGAGGCCGCCGTAGTAGAGATCGGTGATGATGTCCAGACCAGTCGGGCATGCCCAGGAGTACGACCGGCAGACCCTCATCGGGACCTCGGTCGGTCCTCCCACGATCAGGAGCCACTTGGTGCCCCAGTAGCGGTACGCCTCGATCAAGAAGGCGCGGATCCGGGCCGGTTCGTCGACCGCCCCGGTGTAGGTCGAGTCGACCCATTCGACCGTCCGGACCACCGTCGGCGTTCCGCTCTGATTCTTCCAGTCGACAAACGGCTGGATCGCCGAGGTGAGGTTCTTCCGGGTCAAGACAATGTAGTCGACGGGATCCCCGGTCAGGGCCGGCCGTTGCGTCGGCGTCAGCACCTTGCCGGCCGCGCCGGTCGAAGATTGGACGCCCCGCAGCTCGCTCTCCGGGAGACCGTCCCGCAGGCTCTTCAGGGGCAGCGGAACGGCGGGATCGGCCTGCCAGCGCACCACCAGGGTGCCCGACTCCAGGAGACGCACCCGGACACCATCCTCGATGACGAGGGGGTAGACGGCGAACTGCGCGTAGGCGACCCCTCTACCCAAGCTGATGCCGAGGAATCGGACCCGGCTCGAGGGCCAGGCCGGCGCCTTGTCCGCAGCAGCCAACCGCTCGACGTGCACGGGACCGCCCGTCTCGATCGGGGCGTCCTTGAGGGTGGAAGCCATCGGGGCCGGCAAGTCCCGCGTCGAGGAAGTCTCCCCCACGATCTCGAAGTCGGACGGCCGCGCCCCTTCCGGCGCCGGGATCCGTACGAGGAAGGCCGGCAGGGCCGGTTCTCCGGGCTCGGAGGGCATGAGGAGCGCCCCTTGCACGGTGCATTCCGTCTCGCCGGCGGCCGTCATCCGGAGGCCGACCTGGTCCCAGGACCACCCAAGCGCCCTTTCGGCGGGCGCGCTTCCCGAGGCAAGTTGCGTCCCCATGGCGAGGGCGGCGACCAGGAAGAGCCAGGAGCGTGAACGCGTGTGCATCAGACCTCCTCGGCCCCCGCGCTGCAAAGCTGCCGGCGGGCGCCCCCGGTCTCCCATTCTCTGAGGACCGGTGGGTTCATTCGACTCGGGAGGCGGCGTCCCGCCGCCTCCCCTGGAAGGGTACGTCCATCCTCCGCTCGCGCGAGGATGGACCAACGGTGGCAGTCTATCGTCTGCCGGAGGCGGTCGTCAACGCGGCTCGGCGCGGGCCTCCGGAGGCCCGGAATCCTCTGGAGGGCATTTTTCGCGGCTTTCCTTGAAGAATCCTGTTGCCTGCAGCTCGCCCTGATGTTACCAAAAGAGCGGTCTCGATTGGACGAGACGGAGCCAAGTGGAACCCAAGGAGGGATCAAAGCTATGACCAAGACCCAGCTCGTCGAGGCGCTCGCAAATGCGGCAGGCCTGGAGAAGAAGCAAACCAAGTGTTTTCTCGAAGGCCTCACCGAAGTGGTGGAGAAGACCCTGAAAAAGGGCGGCGACGTCCCCTTGACCGGCCTCGGCAAGTTCAAGGTCCTCAACCGCAAGGCCCGCATGGGCCGCAATCCGCAGACGGGCGAGGCGATCAAGATCGCCGCGAAGAAGGTGGTCAAGTTCACCGTCGCGAAGAACCTGAAGGAGACGGTGCTGAAGAAGAAGTAGTCTCCTCGAGGATTCGATCTTCGAGTCGACACTTGAACGTGAGAGACCCCGGGACCTACCGGGGTCTCTCGTTTTCTGATTCGCGGAACCAGCTTGCTCTTCATCATCGCGCCGCGGGGCCGTGCGCCAGAAGGTCCTCATAGAGGCCGACGAACCTGCCGTACGTCGCACGGATGCTGTAGCGCCGCTCCACCTCTTCCCGCGCCGATCGGGCGATGCGCGCCCCAAGGGCGGGATCATCGAGAATCTGCCCGATCTGATCCGCGAAGCCTTGCGGATCGCGGGCGGCAAGATAGTGGCGTCCTTCCTCGAAGTCCATTCCCGCCAGCGCTTCCGGATACGCAACGACGGGGACCTCGAGACCCATGACCTCGCAAACGCGGCTTCGAATCCCGCTCCCGCCCTTCAGGGAGAGTGCAAAGACGGCGCCGGATGCGAGATCATTCCTGGGATCGTCCACGGTTCCCGTGACCCTCACGCCGGGTATCGCGCCCAGCCGTCGCACGTCAGGTGCGGGATTGGCCCCAAGCAGAACGACCTCGACTGCGGGATGCCGGAGCCGGAGCAGAGGCAGGATCTCCGTACAGAGGTGAACGGCAGCCGCGCGGTTCGCAGCGGCTGCCATGTTGCCGTAGTAGAGAACCGATCGCCGCTGCTCGGGCGAGCGCAGCGCGGCGCGGCTCCAGTGGGTGAGATCAATCCCCATCCCGATCGTCTCGATGCGGGGCGCCCGGCCCAGGGCCGCCCTAAAGGTCTCGGCGTCCTTGGGCGTGATCGCGATCACGAGATCGGCCCGCGAGAGCTCGTCCAGCTCCGCCCGACGTTCGGAGCCGCTCACCACGACTCCGGCGCCCTCGAAGCGTTCGAACTGGACGTCGTGCGTGTCGAGGACCCAAACCGGCGGGCGCGGACGATTGGACAAATGGCGCAGGGTGAACCAGTAGGCGGAATGAACGATCGCGGGGGGATGGTCTCGGATCGCGGCTGAGACCTCCCTGGCGAGGGATCGGGAGGCGAGGAACCAGGCCTCGCGTCCCCACTTCATCCCGGCGACCCGGTAGCCGACCTGTCCGAGAATCCGGTGGGCGGGCCCGCGACGATGCCAGGCCACAACGGGGCGCCAAGCGCCCAACCCGGCGACGGGTCCAGGATCGCTGAGCTGCGCCCGGTCGTGCAGGAGCGTCACGATCTCGAGATCGAAGCGGGGCGCCAGCGCCGTCAGGATGGCGAGATTCCGAACCCTCCCCCCCATCGTCAAGGGGTAGGGATGGTCCGGAAGGACCGCCAACAGGCGAGGTTTCAGCGCCGGGGTTCTCCCTTCGGGGGCACGGTCCGTCCGGCAGGGGCCTGACCTTGAGTCCCGCCCTTCTTGGGTCCGGAGACTTCGGGCCTGGCCTGCTGCTCTCTCAGCATCCGATCGAGGATCTGCTTCTTCTCGGCGTCCGACTTCTTGTTCAACTCCTGCTCCATCTGCCGGTAGTGAGGAAGGGGCATGACGAAGTCGGCCGTGTCGGGACAGGCGGGATCGGCAACGACGATCCGGTGCATGAACCTGTCCTTCATCGGATCTGCGTTCATCGTGTCGACCCCGATCGCCGTGAGGCTGAAGAGGAGCTTCCACTGCGGATTCTTGCAGGGGCTCACAAGACGGTGCACGACCCAGTCCTCCTGGGCCACCCTCATCGTGTACCGATCGAACCACGTGCCGTGAAGCTGGCGGTAGAACTGCATCAAATCCCACAAGAACCGCGCGTAGGCGTCGTAGACGATCGCTTTTGATTCGGGGCGATCGACGAGAAGTTGATTCCGAAGCTCCGCTCCACGCCTGGCGAGCTCGACGAACTGGAAGCCGAAAATCCGGTTCGCGGGGATCCCGAGCTTGGATGCCGCGACTTCCCACTCGGCCCGCACAGGGCTGAGCCTCTCCGCGGGATGGGCCTTCACGAACGCCTCGAGCACGCGTCCCAAGCGGTCGGTCACCGTGTCCGCCGCGTCGTCGGTCACGATGAGCCAGTAGGCCCGTCCGCGGGACATCTCGTAGAAGTCGCCGTGCTCGCGCACCATGAAATCGCCGTAGCGGTTCCACCGCGCGACGAGCGAGTCGGCCAGGGCGGAGACCCCTTCCGCGCGGCTCAACCCCGGACCAGCCGCTTGGATTTCCGCCTCCACGCCCGCGCGGAACGTGAAGATCTGGTCGGTGATCACGAGCGGCAGAATGAACGGGAAGTTCGCGTATGGGTCATTCGGGGACACATCCGAAGGGATCTGCGCCCGGGCCGGAATCGCCGGCCAGGAGCAGAGGACGGCGGCGAGCACGAGGGGATGGAGTCGAGCGAATGAACGCATCAATGGCTCCTCAAGGCTTGGCCCCGGGGACTGTCGCTTCGAGGACGACGACGGCCGCGGCGTGGCCTGCGGTGTGTGTGATCGAAACATGGTAACGGTCGGCCCCGATCTCCTCGGCCCGCCTCGCGGCCTCGCCGTGAAGGGCCAGGACGGGCTGCCCGCTCGGCAGATTCCGGACCTCGACATCAATCCATCGTACCCCCCGGGACCACCCGGTTCCGAGGGCCTTGAACAGGGCCTCCTTCACGGCGAATCGCGAGGCAAGGTATTGAACACGGTCCCCGCGCGTCTGTTCCAGCTCACGAGGGTGATAAATCCTCTTCAGAAAGCGGTCGCCAAAGCGGTCGGCCGAGCGGCCCACTCGATCCACCTCCACAAGGTCAACGCCGACGCCGACGATCACAGGAATCTCGATCCTATCGCTGGCAGCGCTTGTCGATCAGATCGGCCAAAAGGCCGATCGCCGCCATTTGGAACGAGGTCATCAGGGTGATCGAGACCGATGCGTCCATGATCTTGTCGGTGAACATGGCGCTGTAGACGAAGATCGCGATCGAGGTGAGGAAAAGGGCGAAGGAGACCGGCAGGAAAATCTTCAGCGGCCTGAAGTAGAGAACCGTCCGGATGATCAGGGCAAGGAAGTTCAGCGTGTCGGGGATCGGCCGGATCTTTGAGCGCCCACGGCGGGAATGGTAGTCCACCGGCAGGAAGGCGACGGCGTGGTCGTTGACGAGCATCGCCAGCGTGATCGTCGTCGTGAACGAGAACTTGCGCGGCAAAATCGGGAAGTAGCGAATCGCCGTCTCTCGCCTGAAGGCGCGGAGGCCCGAGTTGAGATCGGGGATTCTCGACTCACTCAAGTAGTTCGCGAGCTTCCCCAGAACCCACTTCGCGGGGCGGCGGGCCAGCGGGATCGAGACGTTCGCCCCGGTACGCGCGCCGACGACCATGTCGTTGTCCCTCATCAGGCCGACGATCTCGGGAATCCGCTCATTCGGGTAGGTTCCATCGGCATCCGTGATCACGACGATCGCACCGCGAGCGGCGAGGATGCCTGTCTTCAGCGCGGCTCCATAGCCGCGGTTGCCGGCGTGGCGGATCACTCGGGCGCCGGCCGCCTCGGCCCGCGCCGCCGTGGCATCGGTCGATCCGTCATCGACGACGATCAACTCAAAGGCATCGGGGCCAGATGCGCCGAGGGCCGCTCCCCCCGGCGCGGCATGCCCTTGAAGCGCTCTGATCTGACGAATAACCCCTGCGATCCCCTCCTCCTCGTTGAAGGCGGGGATCACAATGCTGAATGCCGGAGCGGGAATCTCCGGAACGACATGTTCTTGCATATGCGATTTCCGAATCTAAGGGAAACGGCGAACCCCCGCAAGAACGGTTCCCCGAAGACCGTCCGGGGGCCCGGGCCGATTCCTGAGCGGCCGAGGGACATCCCGCCACGCCCCCGATTCCCCTACCCGGCCATCCTCGGGGACGATCGAGGCCGCGGCTTTGAGCCCGCATCCCCCTAGAGTTCTGTCCGAAGCCATTAGGGGCATCTCGTCCCCCGCGGAGATCAAGACCGGTTTGGCGCCGCTTCGCCTTTCCGCGCGATGAACACGCGCGCCGCGCCGCCCGTGAGGCGGATTGAGCGGGCGCCCTGGAAACCAGCCTCCCGCGCCGCCGCCGCCAGAGCCTCCCATCCCGGAAACGCGGCGACCGAACGCACCATGAGCTCGTAGGCTTCGCGGTCTCCGCCGAAGAGCTGCGCGAGGAGCGGCAGCAATCGCCTGAAGTAAGCGCGGTAGATCCAGCCCCAGACGCCGCTCTCCGGGATCGCCATGTCCACGAACGCGACCCTTCCCCCGGGACGCAGCACGCGCGCACAGGCATCCATCAACGAGTTCAGCCCCTCGACATGCCGTAGGGCGAAGGCCATCGTGACCGCCTCGCACGTTCCCTCCCGGATCGGTAGCCGCTCCATCTCCGCGACGAGGGGCGGAGCGGGATCGAGGAGTGCGTTCTTCGCCACCCCTTCGAGTTTCTTGGCGGCGCGAACGAGCAGCGCTGCGGATAGATCGAGGCGAAGCACGGTTAGCCGCGGCGCATGGCGCAGAAGCGCGACCGCTTGGTCCCCGGTCCCGGACGCGAGATCCAGCACCAAGCCGCTCCCCGTCTTAGCGGCAGCCTCGCGCGCCGCCCGGGCGCGCCAGGACGCATCGATCCCCAGGCTCAGGACTCGGTTCAACCGGTCGTACGTCGGCGCGATCCCCTCGAACAAGGCGCGTAGAGCCCTCCGGCGCTCTCGCCAGGGGGCAGAGGGCAGCATTGCCTCCCATTGACCGGCCGTTTTCATCCGGGGCTCCTTGGTCTCGGGGCGATTTCTGTGGCGTCATCGTCCCATCCCATCAACCCAGCGCCGATCGGCCGAGCCGGGTCGTACTCATCCGGAGACTGACCGCGGCGAGTGGCCCAGCCGCACGCGCAGTCGGTGCGCGCCGTGACGG
>CAZNRY010000117.1:0-2104 GCA_964575675.1 uncultured bacterium | reverse complement strand
GGCACGCCGTTCACGACAAGCTTCGGATCAAAGGTCAACCCAGCGCCGTTCGCCCGACCCGGGTCGTCTTCATCCGGTGACTGCCCGCGGCGAGTGGCCAACCGGCCGTCGCGTTCGGGTAGCGCGACCGCCCAGCTTACGCAGCGCCAAACCGGGGCGTCAATCTGTACGGGATCTCATGTACGGGATCCTCTGGAGATCCTGCGCCCCCAGTCCGGCAATGCGCCGCTGGACGGCGGGATCGATCAGGGAGACGCGGCGCCGCTCAAGCCGCTGTCGGGCAGCCACGCATAGTCCAGTTTGAACAGGCGCCCGGGCGCCTCCGGGAGCGGCTGCATGCCCGGATGATCGCCGCTCACGAACGCTTCCATGCCCGGCCTCGGCGCATCGGAGAGGTAGTGCGTCACGCGGTAGTAGCGCGCGATCGAGAAGATGTCCGCCGGCGAAGAGAAGGGGACGTTGACCGCCTTGTTCGCCGGCCCGGCGTAGTAGAGAAGCTCCCACGGATTGCGCGCCATGACGACCGCGCCGGGAATGTTCCTTGCGATCCACTCTCCGATTTCCGGATAGGGCTCGCGCGTGATCGGCCGATTGATCGTGACCGCATCGGCGCGCTTCCGGGGCGCCGTCATCGACTTGAGCCCGCTTCCGTCCACGAGCAGGAGGACCAAGGCTGTGACCCCCAAGACAAGGGTCACCCATCCATCCCCGCGGGGTGTCGGGCGCCTGCGCACAACCCTCAACAAGAGCTCGACCAACCGCCCCGCGCCGGTGCAGCCGATCACCGCAAGGAGCGGGAGGAACGGATAGGAGAAGCGCGGAATCGCCTTCCACATGTAGACCATGAACGTCCAGTGCGGCAGCATGACGAGCAGAAGCGCGAGCGTCGGCCCCAGCAGCGACGGGCCGTGGCCATCATCCTCGGGTGACCAAGGATGCGACTTCGGGCTGACCTCGGAACCCGCCACCGGGTGCGGCCGGCCCTTCCCCGGGAGGCGCAGCCCGAGGGCTCCGGCAATCACTCCGAGCAGGAGCACCGCGACAAAGAGAACCGCCGAGATCCCGCAAAGGCTCGTGAGCGGCTCCTCCCGCCGACCCGGTGGAGCTCCTCTCGGGGCGGAAGCTGTGCCAGGCTCCTCCCGGAGGCCCCCTTCGCCGGGCTGGATCCCCCCGACCGGCTTCGGGCCCCCGATCAGGAACCGATAGGTCGCGGCCCCGGCAGGTCCAAGGTCCTGCCAGGCGCGCTCGGTCGTGCTCGGCCCCAGAATCGCCCAGCGGGTCATCTGTTCCCGGTTCATTGCGAGCCGCCGCCTGAGCTTGACGGGATCCCCCTTCCAGCGGTCGCCGACCTTGGGAAGATCGCGCCCCCAATAGGGCCTATAGAGGGATGGATCAAGCGCCTCGACGCCGAAGAAACTGCTCACGTAGTTCTGCGTTGAGTGGAGTGGATTGCCGAAGAGGCGATAGCTCGAGATCAGCCACGGAGAGACGCAGAGAACCGCGGCGGCGAGTCCAACATAAAGCCAGCGGCTCCGGATCGCGCGCCAACCGCAGGCCAGGATCGCGAGCGCGGGGTAGAGGACGATCAGCAGCAGGAGCGACCCCTTCGCGTAGAAACAGGCCGCAGCGAAAAGGCCGGCCGCGATGTGCGCCCTGGGTTTGTCCCGCGCCGTCAACAGCGCGGCGCAGAGTCCCGTCACGAGCATGGCCGTGGCGACGTCCGACATCGTCCGCATCGAGTCGTTGAACATCGCGGAGTTCGCAATCATGAGGAGCCCCGCCAGCAAACCGACGTACGTCCTGCGGCTATAGCGGAGACCCAACCAGGCCGTCATCAAGGGAAGCCCCAAGGATCCGATCAAGATCGGCGCGATGCGCGCCACTCGGGGCGTGTTGCCGAAGATCGCCAGAAACGGCGCGATCGTGAAGGAAAGAAACGGCGGCCAGTGGTCTTCGCGTCGCGTGATCTCCCGGTCATAGGGAATGAAGAAGAAGGAGACGTAGTTGACGTCGAGACCCCGCCCATGGATCAGCGAGTTGGCCATCTGGACGTAGGCCGCCTCGTCTGCGTGGCCAATGTCCCGGTCATCGCGCACGAGCGAGA
>CAZNRY010000116.1:0-13398 GCA_964575675.1 uncultured bacterium | reverse complement strand
GGCGGTGGGCGAGCGAGCCGGGCACGAGGTCGCAGTCGCAGGCGCCCAGGCGCATCGTGCCGCCCTTCTCGTGGACGTTGGCCTGGTCGGGCATCAGGTGGATCACCGGATGCGGCGAGTGCGGGTCGAGCTCCTGCGTGTTGGCGCCCTCGAGGTGCAGCACGTTGCGCGCGAACTCGATCGTGGCGCACTGCATGCCAAGGCAGATGCCGAAGAACGGCAGGCCGGTCTCGCGCGCGTGCTGGATGGCCTTGATCTTGCCCTCGACGCCGCGCTCGCCGAAACCGCCGGTAATCAAGAGGCCGTCGCAGCCCTCGATCAGGGCCGGGCCGCCGTCGGCGTAATCCTCGGCGCGCACCTTGCGCAGCTTGACCTTGCAGCCGTTGGCGATGCCGGCGTGCGCGAGCGACTCGTAGATCGACTTGTAGGCGTCGTGGAGCGCCGTGTACTTGCCGACGACGGCGATCTCGCACGTGTCGGTCGTGTGGCGCAGGTCCTCGATCATGCGGTTCCAGTCCGACAGGTCGGTCTCGACCTCGACCGGCAGGCCCAGGCGCCGCGCGATGATGCGATCGAGGCCCGCCTTCACGAGCATCGTCGGCACCTCGTAGATCGAGAACTCGACGTCGCGCTCCTCGATCACGGCCTCGCGGCGCACGTTGCAGAACAGGCTGATCTTGCGCGCCATGTCGTCGGTCATCGGCAGCTCGGTGCGGCAGATGAGCACGTCGGGCTGGATGCCGATCTCGCGCAGCTTGCCCACCGACTGCTGCGTGGGCTTGGTCTTCATTTCGCCCGAGGCGCGCAGGTAGGGGAGCAGCGTCAGGTGCACGAACATCACGTCGCCGACCGGCAGGTCGAGCGCGAACTGCCGGATGGCCTCGATGAACGGCAGGCTCTCGATGTCGCCGACCGTGCCGCCGACCTCGGTGATCGCCACGTCCGTGCCGGGTGCGACGCCGTTGCGGATCGCGTCCTTGATGGCGTCGGTGATGTGCGGGATCACCTGCACGGTGCTGCCGAGGTAGTCGCCGCGGCGCTCGCGTGCGATCACCTCGCTGTAGATCTTGCCGGTGGTGTAGTTGGAGAAACGGTTGAGCCGCGCCTGCGTGTAGCGCTCGTAGTGGCCGAGGTCGAGGTCGGTCTCGGCGCCGTCGTCGGTCACGTAGACCTCGCCGTGCTGGTAGGGGCTCATCGTGCCCGGATCGACGTTCAGATACGGGTCGAACTTCTGCAGCGTGACCCGCAGCCCGAGCTCTTTCAGCAGCAGCCCGGTCGAAGCCGCGGCGATCCCCTTGCCAAGCGAGGAGACGACTCCTCCCGTGATGAAGATGAAGCGTGGCGCCTTCTGCTCGCTCATCCGTTCCCTCCCTGTGGCCCCCCCCGTCTCGAGGAACCGGCGGGCCCGGTCGAGGTCTTCCTTCGTGTCGATCCCGCCGAACGCCGGCCGCACGATCACCGCCCGGATCGGAATCCCGCCCTCAAGGGCCCTGAGCTGCTCGAGCCCTTCCGCCTCTTCGAGCGGGGAACGCGGGAGCCGGACGAACCGCAACAGCTGCTCCCGCGAATAGCCATAGATCCCGATGTGGCGCCGGCGCGTCGCCGAGGCGTCCGCTCCCCCCCTTGAGTATGGAACGGGAGCCCGAGAGAAATAGAGAACACGCCCATCTCCCGCCACGACCGCCTTGACCACGTCCGGCGATGCGAGCGCCGCCTCGTCACGCAGCGGCGCGACGGCGGTCCAAAGGGATGAAGGATCATCCGAGAGGCAAGCAGCGATCTGATCGATCGTCGCAGGGTCGAGGAACGGTTCGTCGCCCTGGATATCGATCACGAACCGGAAATCGGGATCGAGGGACTCCACCGCTTCGGCGATACGGTCGGTCCCGGAACGGTGCGAGCGGGAGGTCATCACGGCCTGGCCGCCGAAGGAGAGGACCTCTCGGAGTATCCGCTCGTCGTCTACGGCGACGAGAACGCTGTCGAGGCGGCGGGCCTGGAGCGCCCGGTCGTGGACGTGATGGAGCACGGTGCGATCGCCGAGGATTGCGAGGAGCTTCCCGGGAAACCGGGTCGAGCCGAAACGGGCCGGGATCACCCCCACGATCCGCTGTGAGGAGATCGACACGTCGCCCTCCACCGCGCACGTCACATTGCGTCAAGCCAAACGACGAGGGGGCGGCATAGGGCGCCGCCCCCGCGCACCCGATCCGACCGCACCATAGAAGGCCGGACCGCCTCTGTCAATGATACGGGTGGGCCCGCCGAATCGACGCTCCCAGCGGTGGCCATGCATGATCGTAGGATCCCGTCGCGTGAGCCCGCGCGCCCGCGAGGCCGGCGCCCCGTCTGTTCAGCCGGCCGAGAGGGATGCGTGGAGCGAACGCGACACCATTCTCAGATCCAGTCAAACCGACCTAGACGAGTTTGACTTCGGCTGAGAAGCGAGCCCGCGCACCGCGAGGTCCGGCGCCCCGGGGAGAAAGCCCTAGCCGAGTGGATGCGCGAGGCGAGCTTCTCAAGTCTGCTCAAACCGATCTAGACGCCGAGTTCACGAATCGAGGAGGCGACGGCATCGCCGGAGCGGCGCAAAGCCTCCGTCTCGTCCGGCATGAGATCGATCTCGATGATCTGCTCGATCCCTCCGGCCCCGAGGCGGACCGGTACGCCGAGGTAGATTCCCTTCATCCCATACTCGCCGTCGAGATAGGCGGCGGCCGGCAAGATCCGGCGCTTGTTCTTCAAGATCGCATCCGCCATCTGAGCCGCCGAGGCGCCCGGCGCGTAGTAGGCGGATCCGGTCTTCAGGAGCGCGACGATCTCGGCCCCGCCGTCGCGGGTGCGTTGCACGATCTTCTCGAGGCGGTCCCGAGGAATCAACTCGGTCACCGGGATGCCACCGACCGTGGCGTAGCGTGTGAGCGGAACCATCGAGTCCCCGTGTCCGCCAAGGACCATCGCTTGCACGTCGAGCACGGAGATGCCGAGCTCCATCGCGATGAATGCGCGGAAGCGGGTCGAATCGAGGACGCCCGCCATGCCCATGACCCGATTGGCAGGGAATCCCGTCTTCTTGAAGGTGAGGTACGCCATCACGTCAAGCGGATTCGTGACAACGATCACAAAGGAGTCCGGCGCTTGTTCACGAATCCGGAGCGCGATGTCGCCCACGATCTCTGCGTTCTTCTGCTGGAGGTCGGAGCGGGACATGCCGGGCTTGCGGGCGAGACCCGCCGTGACGATCACGATGTTCGAGCCCCGGACCTCGGACCAATCGTTCGTTCCCCGGATATGGCAGTCCGCCCCGCGGACCGGCGTGCCCTGCAGGATGTCGAGTGCCTTACCCTGGGGCATCCCCTCGACGATGTCGATCAGGACGATCTCGCCGATCGACATCTCGCTCAGGTAGAACGCAGCCATCGAGCCGACGTTTCCCCCGCCGACGACGGTCACCTTGCTCATGGTTCAACCCTCCGGAATTTAGTACGGCCAGTGGATCGGAGTTTCGGACGCAAACAGAAACGAGGTGTCAGGAAAGGTTGCTTTCGCCCGCGGCGACGGCTTCCTCAAGCTCGACGCTGACCAAGGGACGGCCATTCCGGTGCTTCCGGAACAGGACATGCCCGTTGACCAGGGAGTAGAGGGTGTCGTCCTTCCCGCGGCCTACATTGCGCCCCGGTACGTAACGGGTCCCCCGCTGACGGACGATGATCGAACCGGCGGTGACGAACTCCCCGCCGAAGGCCTTGACGCCCAGGCGCTGCGAATTGCTGTCGCGCCCGTTGCGACTTGAGCCGAGACCTTTCTTGTGCGCCATATCCCTACCCCGCCCTAGTCGCCGCGGATCGCGAGGATCTCGACCTCGGTGAAGTCGTCGCGATATCCGTTGCGCCTTCTGTAGTCCTTACGCTTCTTGAACTTGCCAACGAGGATCTTCGGACCGCGGCCGTGCTTGACCACCGTAGCCTCTACCCGCGCCCCCTCGACGAGCGGGTGCCCGACCCGGACACCTTCATTCCCCTCGATCAGGAGCACGCGGTCGAGGTTCAGCGAAGCGCCCGGCTCGGCATCAAGATGCGGGACCTGGATCTTCTCACCGGCCTCGACGCGGTACTGCCGCCCTTGGAACTCGACAATTGCGTGCACAGACTCCTCCGTTCGACCCATTCTGGAGCCAAAATCGTAAGGTTACGGACCCCGGACCGATCCGTCAACCCTGGAATTCCGCCGTCACGTCCTTGCGGGTTCTCGGGAACATGATCCGGATGTCGTCCCGCCGCAATCGGGGGTCGTCCCTGAGGTCAAGCGTCAGATCGTACTGCTTCTCAAGCGATTCCAGCCGTTCCGCCCGCTCGTCGTACAGGAAGGTGGCGAAATCGGGATGGACCCGGAACTGCACCAGCTTCTCCTTGGAATGGGCGCCGATCCGCCTGAGGTAGCGTTCCACCTTCATCGCCAGGGAAGCGAGCGAAAGGACCTTTCCCACCCCGCCACAAGTCGAACAGTCGTCGCTGTAGTAGTGGAGGAGGCTCGGCCTCTCTCTCTGGCGGGTCATCTCAATCAGCCCCAACTCGCTGACCGGAAAGACCTTCGTCCGCGAGCGGTCGGTCTTCAGCGCCTGGCGCAGCGAGTCCAGGACTTGGCGCTTGGATGTATCCTGCTCCATGTCGATGAAATCGCAGACGATGATCCCCCCCATGTCTCGGAGGCGAAGCTGGCGGGCGATCTCCTTGGCCGCCTCGAGGTTGGTCTTGAGGATCGTGTCCTCCGGCGAACGTTTCCCCGTGAAACGACCGGTGTTGACATCGATCGCCACGAGCGCCTCCGTGTGATCGATGACGATGTAGCCCCCCTTCTTGAGCCACACCTTCCTCTCCAGGGTCTTGGCGATCTCGGCCTCGATCCCATACTCGTCGAAGATCGGGCCGTCCCCCTTGAAGAGCTTCACCCGGGTCTTCAGCTCGGGCGCGAACGCGTTGAGGTAGGAAAGGATCCCCCGATAGGCTTCCTCCGAGTCGATCACTACGCGGTCGATGTCCTCGGTAAAGAGGTCGCGGATCAATCCGGTGGTGAGCTCCATCTCCCGGTGGATCAGGGCGGGGGCCGGGGCGGTCGCGGATGTCTGTTCGATCTGCGTCCAGAGATCGAGCAGGTACTTCACGTCCTGCTGGAACTCGCTCTCCCCCTTCCCTTCGCCCACGGTCCGGCAGATCAAGCCGGCGTTCTTGGGTTTCAGTTGCATCAGGATCCGCCGCAGGCGCTGGCGCTCATCGCGGTCGGCGATCTTCCGTGAGACGCCGACGTGGTCGAGCCCGGGCATCAGCACGAGATACCGTCCGGGAAGGCTGATCCGCCCGCTTACCTTCGGGCCCTTGGTCCCGATCGGCTCCTTGATGATCTGGACGAGGATCTCCTGCCCCTTCTGAAGGTAATCCTCGATCTTCAGATCTTCCCGGGGTTTGACCGGAGGAGGAGCATCGTCGATGTCGAACATCTCGATGTCGAGCGTCGATTCCAGCATGTCAGACATGTGAAGGAAGGCGCTCTTGGGCATGCCGATCTCGATGAACGCCGCCTGGATGCCGGGAAGCACGGCGCCGGTCTTTCCCTTGTAGATATCGCCGACTAGACGGCGCTCTTCCGGCCGTTCATTGATCAGCTCGACCAGCTCGGCGTCCTCCAGGACGGCGATCCGCGTTTCATTGGAGTCGGAGTTGATGACGATTTCGCGAAACATGAACCCTCTCTTAATGTGTCAAAGGTGCCTGGCAGAGAAGCTAACACACGATCTGGCAGGGCTCAATCGGAAGGCGAGGGGTCCGGGCGGCGGTCAGGACCCGAACCGGCACGGAGGCTCCGCCCTCCTGGAGCGCCTCGGCGCAGGCTCCGGCGGTCGCGCCCGTCGTCCAGACGTCGTCCACGAGGACTAACAGGCGCGAGTCGGGCCGGCGCCGTCGAACCCGAAACGCCCCTGCGACCGCATCCCGACGCTCCTCGCTGTCGAGGGTGGTGAGCGAAGATGTGTATCGGGCCCGCGTCAGGAGATCCGCCCGGACTCCCAGACCCGTCCTGCCCGCAATCCTTCGCGCCAGGCGCTCTGCCTGGTTGAATCCTCGCTGTCGAAAGCGCGTTGGATGAAGCGGAACCGGCAGCAGGAGAGCGTCCATCTCCCCCGCGAGATGTTCCAACAGACGGGCAGCCATCAGGTCTCCAAGTAGATCAGCCGCCGCTCGGTTGCCCTGATACTTCATCCGATGGATCAACCCCCTCGCCACCCCTTCGAACGGCAACGCCGCGAGGGGATGGTCATGCCCCGGCCCCGTGGGGAGGGCGTCCCAGAGGGCGCGAAGCTCCCTGTCACAATCCGGACAAGGGAGGGAATGGTCGATGACGCGCCGATCGCAGGCCGGACAGGCGGGAGGGAAGACAAGGCTCATCAGGCCCCGCCCGACGCGATCCATGATCCCGCGCATCAAAGACGCGGCGCGCCTATTCCGTGCCGGGCGGGAGGCCCTCTTCGATCAGCAGGGGCGAAACATCGCGCCCGAGCCAGAGCGCCAAGGAGAGGGCGGCCTGGTGGACCAGGAGGCCCAGGCCGTCGAACGCTCCCATGCCCCGCTTCCTCGCATGATCGCGAACCGGAGTTCTTCCGGCTCCATAGTTCAGATCGACCACAATCGCGCTCGAATCGCATCGAGCGAGCCATCGGGCAACCTGCTCCGACCGACCGGCCTCGGCCGGCAGTCCTCCGATCACCAACGGCGCGCGAACGGGAGCAGAATCGTCCCACGAGATTGCTTGGACGGGCAGGGCCCGCCACCCATCGGAGCGCCATGCTTGGAGGAGCGATTCGGTCTCCCGGGGCGACCGGCTCACAAACGTGAGGGGAAACTCCGGGCCCAACGCGTAGGCGAGACTGCGGGAAGTCGCGCCAAAGCCGAGGATCACAACCCCGCCCGGCCCCGGGACGATCCCCTTGGCGCGCATCCAGGCACGGAAGCCCGAGCCGTCGGTCGAGAAGCCCATGGGCGTGCCATCGCGGAAGACGACCGTGTTCACGATTCCGGTCAACCGCGTCTCGGCGTCTCCCGGACGGACGAGGCCCGCAACGGCCGCCTTGTGGGGCGTCGTCACGTTGAGCCCGATCCCGCCGATCCTCGGAAATATCCGGATCAGATCGCCCAGATCCGCAGCATCGACATCCAGGGGCAGATAGACGAGGTCCTCCCCCAGTTTCTCGATGGCGGCGTTCTGCAACATCGGAGATAGCGTGTGCCCGATCCCTCTTCCCAGGAGAGCAAGAAGTCGGGTCCCGCCGCCGATCTTCACCGTCCCGAGCCCCTTACGGCCGCGCGACCGGCGCGAAGTCGGTCGAGAGCGAGGACGGCTCCCGAGATGGTGAGCAGCAGAGCGATCAACTGGCTCTTTGTTTGGAGCAACGGACCCATCGTGGTGATCCGATCAACAGGCTCGTAGTAACGGTAGAAATCGACCGCGTAGCGGGCGATCCCCTGCCCGGCGAGGTAGAGACCGATCAAGACTCCCGCGGCCAACCGCCTCTTGTCCAACCGCCACAGAACGACGAAGAGGATGGCCATCGCGATGCTCAAAAAGAGCTGGGCCGGGTGGACGCTCACGTCCCCGAGGGTCTGCGCCGCATAGGAGCCCGGCGGGTAGTGGATGCAGATTCCCCCGGAGCAAACCGAACCGAAGCAGCAGCCGTTCAGGAAGCAGCCGATCCGCGTGATCGCCTCACCGAGCGCCAAGGCGGGAGCGACGGCGTCCGCGACGGGCAAGAAACTGATTCTGTGCTTCCGCAGATAGAGGTAGCTCGTCGCGATCGCGGCGATGAGCCCGCCGTAGAGCGTGAGGCCCCCCTCCCAGATTCGGAAGAAATCGAGCGGACTGCCGAACGATGTCGGATGACCGATAACGAAATGAAGACGCGCCCCTGCGATCGAGGAGAGGAGAATCCAGCCGACGAGAGAGAAGATCCTGTCCTCCGAAATCCCCCTGCGGGAAGCGGATTTCAAGGTCCAGTATGTCCCCACGAGAAACGAGATCACCAGCATCACGCCGTAGGAGCGGACGCTGAATGGTCCGAGATGAAACAGAACGGGGATCAACGTTGCGACTCCTCCCTCGCCGGCTCCCTGCGGGAAACGGGTCGACGACGCCACACCAAGGAGACCGCAGGGGCTCCCACCCTCGCGCGCTTCAAGCCGGAAGGCCAGCCCCGCGGTCGTTCGATCCGGGAGAAACCATCCTTGCGGAGGCCGGGCCCGCAGGCAAGAGAATCGTGCCGCGTCCGGGTCGACCCGGGCCGGGGGAGGTTCGCGAGGCGATCAGTAATCGTACCGGTGCGCCGAGACATTCATGAGGATGCCGAGCATGCCAAAGACGGAGACGAGGAACGAACCCCCGAAACTGACCAACGGCAGCGGCAGACCGGTGACGGGGAGCAATCCCACCGTCATCGCCATGTTCACGCCGGCGTGGTAGAGGAGCAGCGTGCTGACCCCGACCGAGAGGAGTCCCGCGAAGATACTACGACAATGAAGGGCCAGGTAGTACCCGCGGGCGATGAGAGCGAAGAACAGGGCCACCGCGATGAACGAACCCCAGAACCCAAACTCCTCGCCCACGACGCTGAAGATGAAGTCGGTGTGTTGCTGGGGCAGGAACGCTAGCGCCTTCTGCGATCCCTTGAGGTATCCCTTCCCCCAAATCCCTCCGCTGCCGATCGCGATCTTCGACTGTAGAATTTGATACCCGGCCCCCGCCGGATCGCGGCTCGGGTCGAGGAAGGTCGTCAGACGCGCCTGCTGGTAAGGCTTCAGGTGGTTCCAGACCGCGGGGGCCCCGGCAAAGAAAGCGACCTGAACGAGAAGAAACAGCGCGAGCACGAGCCACGACAGCCTGCTCCTCCAAAAGGCGAACATCGATCCAGCCAAAAAGAGTCCCCAGAGAAACCAATGCCGGCATAGGGAAAGCCCGATCAATGGACTCACCAGGAGCAGGAGGTGGAGCAGCGGCAACCCCGCCCAGAGGAGAACGGCAACGCCGATCGCGGGGAGCGCCCCCGAGGTGCCGAGATCGGGCTCCTTCAGGATCAGGAGCATCGGGACGGCGATGATGCCGAGAACGCAGAGAAGATCGGCGATCCGGGCCGGATTCCGCCGTTTCGACGCGAGGAAACGCGCCAGGGCCATTGCGGTCGCGACCTTCGCCAACTCGGACGGCTGAATTCGAATGGGCCCGACCCCGAGCCAACGCCTCGCGCCGTAGACCTCGGTCCCGACGAGAAGAACCGCCACGAGGAGCAGGATCGTGGCGGCGTAGAAAACATAGGAGAGGTCCTCCAGAAAACGGAGCGGAAGGGCCATCGCGAGGAGAAGTACGCAGAGCGCGGGCGGGAAGGCGACGAGATGGCGGACGAAGAACCCGGCCCGCGAGCTGTCCGGGAATTCCGTCGCGCTGTAGACGGCCAGCCAGCCGAGGAGGATGAGTGCCGCCGCGGGAATGATCAGATAGGGATCCAGGCGGCCGCGGTAGGCCCTGATCGCCGCGGGGAGCCTCATCGGTTGCGGTCGGTGCCGGCCGGTCCGGCCGCGGTCATCGGTCGATCTCCCGCAAGATCCCCTCCCCCCGCCAGAGGAACCGGGCCCGGATTCAGGTAGGCGTCCAGGACGCGGCGGGCGGCCGGAGCAGCGACGGCTCCTCCGTGCCCGCTCTCCTCCAGGACCACGGCGACGACGATCTCGGGGGACTCTGCGGGCGCGTAGCACACGAAAAGGGCGTGATCGTCGCCGTGGGGATTCTGCGCGGTTCCGGTCTTCCCCGCCGCGGTGTAGGGCTCGACGCGCGCCCGTTTGCCGGTCCCGCTCGGATCCATCACGACCGCCTCAAGCGCCGCACGGACCACGACGAGCTCCATGTCCGTTGCCGGCAGCCTGCCGGCCGACTCCGCCGCGACCGAAGCGCCTGCCATCCTGTTTCCGTCGCGATCCAGGACATCACGGAGCACGCGCGGCCGCACGAGCGCGCCGCCGTTTGCGACGGCTGCGGCGAGACGAGCCAGCCCGATCGGGGTGAGGAGGAACTCTCCCTGTCCGATCGACAGGTTCAATGCGGCGCCAGCCCCGGGCGGTCCCCCTCGGGCGTTGCGGTACCAATCGATCGTGGGGACGAGGCCGGTCCGTTCCTGCGGGAGATCCACGCGGGTCGGGACCCCGACGCTGCACGCGACGGCGTAACGGGTCAACCTCTCGACGCCGAGACGGATGCCAACCTGATAGAAGTAGATGTCGCACGAACGGGCCACCGCATCTCGCAGGACGAGGCTGCCGTGTCCGTCCTTCTTGTGGCAGTGGAAGACCCTGTTGCCGAACGGATATCCTCCCCTGCACGACGACGACATCGGGACCAGTGGGTCGAGAACGCCTTCGTGCATTCCCGCCAGGGCGGTGACGATCTTGAAGGTCGACCCCGGGGGATAGGCCGCCTGAATCGCTCGATTGAGGAGTGGATGTCCGGCGCCGGAAAGGACCCGCCAATCCTCCTTCGACAGCCCGCCGATGAACAGATTCGGATCGAATGCCGGGCGGCTCGCCATCGCGAGGATTTCTCCTGTCCGGGGATCAAGGGCCACGATCGAACCAGCGTGGGGCGGGGTCGCCTCGCCGAACTCTTTCGCGAGCATCGAGGAAACCGAATCGAGAGCCGCTTCCGCCGCGCGCTGCACGCCCAGATCGATCGTCAGGACCACGTCGTTGCCTGGCTGCGATGGAGTGGTCGGCAGTTCGTCGAAGAGGTTGGCGCGCCGCCCCAATGCGTCGACCTGTACATACTCGACGCCATCGCTGCCGCGAAGGTACTCCTCATACGATCGCTCCACCCCTGAGCGGCCGATCAGGTCCCCGCGACGGTAGGTGCGTTGTGCATCGGCCTCCTGCAGCTCCTCCTCGGACACCTCGCCAAGGTAGCCGATCGCATGGGCCGCGAGGGATCCGTAGGGATAGCGACGGGCCGGTTCCGCCCGAACCTCGACGCCGGGCAGATGATCCATCCTCTCCTCGATTGCGGAAAGCGTGGCGAAAGAGAGGTTTCTTGCCAGGGTGATCGGCGGCAAGGCCGCACGGCGGGCGCGCTCGACATCGGCGAGGAGTGCGGCCGGATCGCGGTCGAGAAGCCGGGCCAGTTCCTGGACGACGTGCTCGATCGCTGCGCGGTCGCGGCGGAACGCGCGGTCGCGAGGATCGAGGGAGAGATGGAACGAAGGGGCGTTGTCGGCCAGGACCCTTCCCTGCCGGTCCAGGAGGCGCCCGCGATGGGCGCGGAGAATTTCGGGACGAATCCGATTCTCCTCTGCTTGCTGCCGGTACTCCTCTCCTCGGACCACCTGAAGCGCCAGAAGGCGGAGGAAAATCGCTCCGAAGACGAGCGCCGGGAGGATCATGAGGATGCGAAAACGTCCCAACAGGATGTCGAAGGAGAACCTACGGTCGACCACCCAGCCACCTTCTTTCCTTCAGGATGGCTCCGGCCCCCGCCACGAGAAGGGGTACGCCGACTCCCGTGTAAACCGCGATCGGCAGCGACCACCTGATCCAGATCAGCGCGAAGTGTCCGACATCGGGCCCTCCGACGCAGAGGGCGCGGATCGACTCAGCGACCAGGACGGCCAGAAAGAGAAGGAAGCCCGCGACGATCGGATCCGTCGCATCCACCGCCTCGCTCAACCACGTGGTGAAGAGGGCCATCGTGCTCCACGCGAGGCTCGTGATGCCAATCCCCTCGGGACGATCGACGTCGACCAGCAGCCCAAGGATGAACCCGGTGAGGATCCCGAATCCCCCCCCGCGGCGAAGGGTCAGGTAGAACACCAGACCGGCGGCCAAATCGGGTTGTACGCCGGCGATAGCGAGCTTCGGGCCGAGCGTCAGACGAAACGCGAGCGCGCCCCAGATCGTGAGCAGAAGCCGGACGGCAAAGAGGACCATCAGGGACCTCCCGCCGTCCCGCCCGGAACGGGCGGCGCGCCCGCGGGCGTTCCCCCGCTCTCGGGGTAAAGCCTCGTCGCATCTCCGAGCGGCGGGCGCTCATCCAAGAGAAACACCTCCAGGGCCCTTCCTCGACGCACTGCCGGGCGCACGCGGATCCTCTTCAACTGCGTCCCTGGATCCTCCTGGCCACCCTGGACATAGCCGACGAGAATCCCCTTCGGGAAGACCTCGCCCATTCCCGAAGTGATCACCGCATCGCCGGCTCGGAAGTCCGCCTGCAGGGGAACATGGTCAATTGACACCTCGCCGGGGCGAGCGGGATCCCAGTGCAGGATTCCCTGCTCCCGACTGCGGGCGTCGATGACGCTGACGGCGACCCTGCTATGCCACAGTGTCTCGACCAGGGCGCGCGATCCAGCCGTACGGGCGACGCGTCCAACGAGCCCCTCGGGACTTACGACCGCGAGTCCTGTTTGCGGGACGCCCGCGGCATCGACCCATAGAACTTCACCCGGCCACTCAGTCGAGCGCGCCACCACGCGGGCGGGAAGCAAGGAGAGGCCGGATCGGGCCTGCATCCCCAGCATCCGGCGGAGTGTCTGGTTCTCGCGGCCCGCCTCTCCCATTCGGGCGGTCTCGAGTCGCTCGGCGGTCAGGTCCCTCTGCAGTTTTCGATTCTGGGCGCTGACAAGCAGACTCCGACCGCCCCAGCCTATGACGGCCCGCACGGGGAGAAAGAGGCTCCATTCCAGCGCATTCGAAATCGAACCGCGGAACCCGGCGGGGGTCGCAAGCAACACGCCGGACAGTCCGGCGCAGGCGAACCAAAGAACCAGTCGTTTTCGCGTTGAGCGTGGGGCGCCGCGAGAGGGCATGGACCGCCTCACGAGCTCCGCATGAGGACCTTTTCGTACTGGGCGAGATCATCGAGGATCTTGCCCGCGCCCAGCACGACCGCAGTCAGAGACCCGTCCGCAACGCGGATCGGCAGGTGGGTTGTTTCCCTGAGCAGGAGGTCCATCCCGCGCAGCAGCGCCCCGCCTCCCGTCATCACGATGCCGCGGTCCACGATATCGCTCGCCAACTCGGGCGGCGTCTTCTCGAGCGACTGCTTCAGTGCCTCGACGATCGCCCCGATCGGCTCCTGCAGCGCCTCGCGGACCTCAACAGAAGTGATCTTGATCGTCTTGGGAATCCCGCCGATCAGGTCGCGCCCCTTGATCTCCATCTCGAGCTCGGGCTCCAGCCGGTGGGCGCTCCCGACCTGAATCTTGATCAACTCCGCCGTCTGGTCTCCGATCAACAGATTGAAGGCCCGCTTGACGTACTGCATGATCGCTTCGTCCATCTTGTCGCCGCCGACGCGGATCGAGGTGTCGTTGACGATGCCGTT
>CAZNRY010000115.1:0-13401 GCA_964575675.1 uncultured bacterium | reverse complement strand
CAGGTCACGACCTCGATGACGATCAATGCGACGGCGATCATCATGCAGGCCCTCTACGTGGCCGTCGGGGAGCGCCAAGGCGTCGGCCCCGAGAAACTCCGCGGGACACTGCAGAACGACATTCTGAAGGAGTTCATCGCACAGAAGGAGTGGATCAGCCCTCCAGAGCCCGCGATGCGGATCATCCGCGACATGCTCGTCTACTCCACCCGGCACATGCCGGGGTGGAACACGATCTCGATCAGCGGCTATCACATCCGCGAGGCGGGGGCCACGGCCGTTGAGGAACTCGCCTTCACGCTCGCCGACGGGATAGGCTACGTCCAGGCGGGGATCGAGGCCGGACTCGAGGTCGACGATTTCGCGCCCCGCCTTTCGTTCTTCTTCGACCTGCACAATGACTTCTTCGAGGAGATCGCCAAGTTTCGCGCGGCGCGGCGGATGTGGGCGAAGATCGTGCGCGAACGCTTCGGTGCGAAGAACCCGCGCTCCTGGCTACTGCGGACGCACGCGCAGACCGCGGGCGTCTCCTTGACCGCTCAGCAGCCGTACAACAACGTGGTGCGAACCGCTCTGCAGGCGCTCGCGGGAGTTCTCGGAGGGACGCAATCGCTCCACACGAACTCGCTCGATGAAACCTACGCCCTTCCCACGGAAGAGGCGGCGAAGATCGCCCTCCGCACGCAGCAGATCATCGCCGAGGAGAGCGGCGTGGCCTCCGTTGTCGATCCACTCGGCGGCTCCCACTACGTGGAGTGGCTCACCGACGAGGTCGAACGCCGCGCATGGGAGATCATCCACCGGATCGACCAGATGGGCGGAATCGTGAAGGCGATTCACGAAGGGTATCCACAGAAGGAGATCGCCGCCTCCGCCTATCGCTACCAGAAACAGGTCGAGGCGGAGGAGAAGATCATCGTCGGGGTGAATCGCTACACGGAGGCAGGCGAGGAGCCGATCCCGACGCTCAAGGTCGACCTCGAGGTCGAGCAGCGCCAAGTGGAGCGGATCCGCGCCCTTCGCCTGCGGCGGGATGCCGCTGCGGCTGCCGCCGCGACACGGAAGATCGAGGATGCCTGCCGCGGCGACGCGAACCTGCTCTACCCGATTCTGGATGCCGTGAAGGCGGGCGTGACCCTCGGTGAGATCAGCACGGTGTTCCGCGAGACCTTGGGCGTCTACCGCGACCCGGCATTCTTCTAGGAGGAGATCCGCGAGCGCAACCGGCGGATGCTGGCGGCCATGCAGGGGGACCGCCCAATGCCCGCGGGCGTGCAGCCATGTCTCGCAGCGCGACGCGCGCATAGAGAAACCCAGGGGCTCTTCCGTTTCCTCGCGGATCCGGTCCCGGAGGACCAACTCCGGGAACCCCTGGGTTCGGTTGCCTGCTGGGATTCCGAAGGCGACTTGGCCGAAGGATCAGAATCCCCTGCCAAGCCGCCTAGGTTTCAGGCACCTCACGGGTCGGTTGTTTCATATTTTGACCACCTCCTTTCCTGTGTACGGCAAAGCTAGCGGAGGCCTCCCGGGGTGCGCAAGATGAAATCTCGACCCGCGCTCGAGGATCGCTTCTCAGATGCGGTCCATCATGCTTAGAATCCCGGTGGGGTGAAGGAGGTCGACGATGCGCCGCCTTTCCGTGGTCCGATTGCCCGTTATCTGGTTCCTCTTCCTGGCTCTCATGACCGCCTGCTCCTCGGACGAATCCGGGCCGCCGGTCACGATGGACACAACGCCGCCCGGCGCCGTGCAGACCCTGGCTGCCGCCGCGACGGGCGATTCCTCAGTCGAGCTGTCCTGGAAAGCTCCCGGCGACGACGGAAGGGCAGGAACGGCCGCCTCCTACGACATCCGGTTCGGGACCGTCCCCCTCACGCTATCGGCCTGGGACTCGGCCGAGACGGTCGCTTCCCCTCCCCTGCCATCACCTGCGGGAAGCACCGAGCGGCTGGCCATGGAACATCTCGCGCGCGGGACCCGCTACTACTTCGCCTTGCGGGCGACGGATGACGCAGAGAACGTATCGGCCCTCTCGAACACCGCCCATGCGGTCCCCGGCATGACCACGAGCGACTCGAGCTGGTGGAACGGCTTCGTCTACCAGGGATTGAACGAAAACGTCTTCGCGCTGGCGGTCTACGACGGCGGGTTGATTGCCGGAGGGTGGTTCGATCGGGCCGGCGACGCGAACGCCCAGCGGGTCGCGCGCTGGGACGGCTCATCCTGGAGCGCGCTGGGCGGCGGGATGAACGGGCCCGTCTATGCTCTGGCCGTCCAGGGGGGCGCTCTCTTCGCCGGGGGCGAGTTCACGCGCGCCGGCGGCGCGAACGCTTCCAACATCGCGCGGTGGAACGGGATCGGATGGACGTCCGTCGACAGCGGATTGGACGGTCCGGTCTATGCTCTGGCGGAGTACGAGGGAACACTGATCGCCGGAGGAGAGTTCGCCAATGCCGGCAGCGCCCCCGTCGCGCGGATCGCGCGGTGGGACGGCACGCGGTGGTCTGCGCTCGGCGGCGGCATGGATGCCGGCGTCTTCGCGCTCCTATCAGAGGGAGGCGACCTGTACGCCGGAGGGGACTTCGACCGGGCCGGCGCAGGGGTGGCCCGGCGCGTCGCAGTGTGGGATGGGGCCGCTTGGCGGCCGCTCGGTGCGGGAGCCGAGGGAAGCATACGGGCCTTCGCGAGCTACGACGGCGGCGTCGCGGCCGGCGGGGCCTTCTCTGCGATCGACGGCCTCCCTGCGCGGAATGCCGCCGTCTGGAACGGGACGGCCTGGAGCTTCCTGGGGACCGGAACGGACGGTCCGGTCGCCGCCCTTGCGGTTCACGACGGCGTGCTGATCGCCGGA
Source organism: uncultured bacterium (assembly GCA_964575675.1). Lineage (GTDB taxonomy): Bacteria > Eisenbacteria > RBG-16-71-46 > CAIMUX01 > VGJL01 > CAZNRY01. Next base: position 10,550 of record CAZNRY010000115.1, on the reverse strand, counting down.
GGCGGCTTCAGGGAAGCGGACGGATTCGCCACGAGCAACATCGCCTACTGGAACGGCCGCTACTGGTCTCCGATGGGCTCGGGGACGACCGACAAGGTCAAGGCGTTCGCGGCATGGTCCGAGGCCCTCTACGTCGGAGGTTGGTTCTCGAGCGCCGGCAACAAGCTCTCCCCGCACATCGCCCGCTGGCGGGACTGACGGACGGATCGCTCGGGTTTGCAGCGAATCAACCCTCCGCATTTCCTGCCGCCTCGGGCGGCGGGGTTGATGTCTCTTGAATCGGTTCACCGGGCGGCTCGCCGTCGTTCTTCTGGTCCCGGGTCGGGAAGAGCCCGAGGCGCTTCATCTTGCCGATCAGGGTCGTCCTGCTCATCCTCCCGAGAGCATGCGCGGCTCGCGTCCGATTCCAGCCGTTCTCCTCGAGCGCCTTCAGGATCAAGCGCCGTTCCATGTTTTCCATGAAGGCGTCGAGACTACCGTTCGAAACCTGTTCTTCTGGCGGGGGCGCTGGACGGGTTGGGGGGGGGTCTCCGATCCCGGGGTCGATGGAGATGCAGTCGGATTCAATCCTCGAACGGCCCAGCGCGAGAGAAAGGGCGCAGGCCTTCTCCACACAGAATCGGAGCTCCCGTATGTTCCCCGGCCAAGAGTGCTGGAGCAACCGGTCGAGCGCCTCCGGCGATAGGACCGGCGCCGGGGCGCCATGACTGCCGAAGTGGTTCACGAAGTGGGCGGCGAGAAGCGGGATGTCGCCGAGCCGGCAACGGAGCGGTGGAAGCTCGAGCTTCAGGCCGCAAAGCCGATAGTAGAGATCGCGGCGAAACCCGTTGTTCCGGATCAGCGCGTTGAGATCGGCGTTGGTGGCGGCGATCACGCGGACCTGAACCCGCCTCGTCCGCGTCTCCCCCACGCGCCGGACCTCCCCAAGCTCGAGAACGCGCAACAACTTTACCTGGGCCCGCGGGGACATCTCCCCAACCTCGTCCAGGAGAAGGGTCCCGCCATCCGCAGCCTCGAAGAGACCGATCTTGTCGGCAATCGCTCCCGTGAATGCTCCCCGGACGTGTCCGAAGAGCTCGCTTTCCTGCAGTTCCGTTGGAAGAGCGCCGCAGTTGACCGGAAGGAATGGCCCGCGCCCCCCGCCCGCCCGGTGCAACGCGCGGGCCAGCACTTCCTTCCCCGTTCCGCTCTCCCCCAGAACCAGAACGGGGATCGGTGTCCGCGCAAGCGACTCGATCGGTTCGAGGGCGCGCAGGATTGACGGATCAGCCGTGATGAAGCCGAGTTGAGAGAGACGCCGCACGCGGGGAACGCGGGGGGGGCGGATCACGCCCAACGAACTGTCGTCCACGGACGACCAACGATCGCTGCGGAGCGTGTCGAGGAGGAGATCGCAGCGACGCACTTCCGCATCCCGACCCAGGCGGCGGAAGAGCCCCCTCGCTTCGAATACCCCTTCCCTGGACATCGCGCGCGAGTCGAGCGACGCCTCGCGGAGCGCCGAAACCTCCCCCTTCAGGAGCAGGAGCCGCGCGAGGTCGAGGTACCGCCGCGTTGCCCGGAATGCCTGTTCTGCGGCCCGCAAAGACACCCGCGCCGCCTCATCATCCCCGCCCTCGAGGTCGATCAACGCGTCCAAGAGCGACAGTCTCCCCGCCTCGACGCGGTGGCTGTTCGAGAGAAGCCTCTGCGCCTCGACGATCCTCTGCCGCGCGCCGGCCAAGGCCCCCTTCTCGAACTCGAGCTGCGCCCAGCGCCGCCCGATCGAGGCAAGCAGGGCGCGCCCTTCCGCGGTGTCGCCGGGGCGGCGGGAGGCAAGCGCGGAGGCTTCCTCGCACGCGATCACCGCCGCGTCGAGGCGCCCGACGAGCCTGAGCCGGTCGGATTCCGTCCGGCGGATGAGGCAATGGAGTTCGTGTTCCTCGGCCGGAAGCGAGGCAACGCGCAGGCGATCGAGACAGTGCCGAGCACGGAGATGATCGCCGGCGTGGATGTAGGCCTCGGCGGCGACAAGACGGATCCGCGCGTCGAGGGCAGGATCTGTCTGCTTTCGCGAGAACCGGAGCGCCCGGGCGCAGAGCTGAACGACGCGAGCCGGCGGCCCGATCTCGAGGCGGACGATCGCCTGCTCGCAAAGACAGGCTGCGTCGTCCACCGGCGAGCGGACCTTCCCGCGTACGGATTCGAAGACCTCGAACGCCGCCGCCCACGAGCCCTGCTCCCGATTCAGAATCCCGAGCGCGAAGGCCGCCGTCCGGGCCTCTTCGTCATTTTCGCGGTCGTGCCCAGACACGCGCAGCGCCTCGAGCCGGGACGCGAGGGGATGCCCGTTTTCCTGGAAGAGCATCCGCTCCCTGGTGAGCAGGGCCATAGCCCTCGCGCGGAGATCGCCGCATCCTGCATCGGCAGGGTGTTCGGCCGTTCGTCGCTCGGGCCGCGCATCCCTTGGGCGACCCGCATCGGAGGGATCTCCCTCGTCCAGGCGCCCGGCGGCGGCATGAGCCTCGCAGAGACTCTCTGATTTGTGTGGAATCGAGGGAACCATCTTCGCATCCTCCCGAATGCTGACCGGTCAACCGGCCTCGATTCCCGTCTCCGGAAATCGCCCTCGGGAGGTGTGGAGGATCGTGGAACCGATCCTCCGAAGAAACGGCCTTTGCGAATCCTTGCGGATCGCTTCCCCGCGGTCCGCATCCGTGGGGTTCGTTGCGGACTCGGGCCCAATGTAGCAGCCATCTATCGGACGGTCAAGCTCCCCGCCCTGCGTCGTTGACGCTCGCTCATGCTCCGGTTAGCCTCGTCCTGCTTGGGACGCACCGATCGGCGGGATCCTGATCGCCCGATTCCGCCCGGATTCGCCCCTCGGGAAAGGCCCGGCAGGCAGCGGATGAATCTCCTTCGATCAGCTCGCACCGTGCTGCTTCTCCTCGCAATCGGCTTGCCAACCGCCGCATCCGTTTCCGCGCAGGGAGCCTTCGTTCTCTTGAACGAGCGTAACCATCCGGAACTCCGCTGGCAGGAGTTCAGGACCGAGCACTTCCAGATCTTCTTCCATGACCCCCTCGAGCCATGGGCAAGGGACGCGGCGTCGATCCTCGAACGGTTTCACGGTCCCCTGTGTCGCCGCCTCGACATCATCCCTCCGAGGCGGACGCGCGTGTACCTCTCCGATCAGGACCAGATCGCCAACGGAATGGCAGTCGGGCACGACTACTTCTTCGTCTGGATCCCGTCGCACGCGAGCAGCCGGGCGTTCGCAGGGGGCAGGAGATGGTTCGAGGAAGTCCTCGTCCACGAGTACGCCCACATCTTGGTTGCGTGGGCATCGAAGACCTGGCTCGGTCTCCTGGCCGATGTTGCGGGCAAGTCGCCTCCGCGCTGGCTTCACGAGGGGGTCGCCCAATGGACGGCGGAGACGTGGAATGTCCTGCGCGGAGACGGCACGATCAGCGCCGCAATCCTGGACGAAGGACTCGGTCGCTGGCCCAAGGACGGACGTCTGCTCTACGCGCAGGGAAACGCGCGCGTCAGATGGCTCGCGTCGACCTTTGGCGACACCACCATCTCGCGCTTGATTCGACCGAGCGGGAGTCTTCGTCTCTATGACTACGATGCCGCAGAGCGCCGGGCGTTGGGAAAGCGCCATGAGGGCGTCTACGGTCGTTTCCGCCGGGAGATGATCGCCTTCTATGGAGAACGCTACCGGATGGGAGAGAATCCCGACTCAATCGGCGTGCGCCTGAAAGCGCCGCTGGCGGCTGCACAGCGTGTGGCTCGGGGGGCGGATGGCGTCGAATGGTGGACGGGACAGTCCCACCCTCGACGTCCCGAATCCTCCCTCTTTCGAAGAGAGGGGAATGCGCGGCCGAAGAGGGTCATTGCGGGCGGCGTCACCAGCCGGGCGGTTCCTCTCCCCGGCGGTCGCATTCTCGTGCCGCGCTGGCACCGCGCGGCGCACGGATCGATCGTCCAGGATCTCTCCGCATGGGATCCGTCGTCCGGCTCTCGATTCCTCACATCGGGGGAGCGGTTGGTCGAGGTCGACACCTTGTCCGGACGACGACTCGTCGCGATCGCCGACGCGCCGATGGGCGGCGCGCTGGTTCATGCCCCGATTCCCGCTTCTCGAGGGCCGGTCGCGATCGAGACCCTCTTCCGATGGCCTCGCGGCTGGAGCACGCACTCACTCGCGGCCTCCGGCGACGGGAGGCGCCTCGTGCTGTCGGCCGTCGAACCCGACGGAAGGCGGGGACTCTGGGGTTTCACGGTCGGGCATCAATCGGTCGACACGCTCCGCTTCGGCGTTTCCTCCGGGGAAGCGCGCGCAACCGCATGGCTGGACACGCTCAGGATAGCGTGGACCTCGCACGCGGGGGGGCTCTCGCAGATTCGCACCGCCCGGTGGCCGCGCGGGGGACGGATCGAGGCGGACACGCTGCGGACTGCGCTGGGAACAGGCGTTGAGTTGGTCGGGCACCTGGGTGACTCTCTCATCGTCTCCGATCGCACGTCGCGCGAGGCCTCGCCCATTCTTCGACTCGCCTCCACCCGCCGCCCCCGGCGCGCGGTCATGGATCATCCCTATCCGTTTCCACAAGATGCCGCGGTTGCGCCGGACGAGCGAGAGCCCGGGATCCGAGGGCCGTTCCCTTATCGAGCCTCCGCGCAGATGCGTTCCTGGCTTCAGATCCCGCTTGTCGGCCCGGAGGGAGGACGGGCCGGGGCCGGCTGGCTCGGCTTCTGGGCCGAGCCGTTGCTCCATCACGCGGTGGCCGGGTACGTCTACACGAACCGCTCCCTCGCGTCGAACCCGGATCGCGCGCTCGTCTACCTGACCACTCGATACGGTCCATGGCTCGCGATCCACCACTCATCGACGCTCTTCCCCCGCCGTCTCCTCGATGAACGGCTCCTGTGGGAACGGCGGGAGCAGACCGGGATCGCATTCTCGAGCCCGCTGCACAAGGAGGCCGATCCAAATCTCTTCGGGTGGATGAGCGGTTTCGTTCGCACCGAGAGCCGCCTCCCTCGCTTCGGGGGCCGTGCGTTGCCTACCCCTTTGGGACCGCCGCGGGCCTGGTCAAGCCTCGTCATGGGGGGAGGCGTGGGATTCGCCGTGGCGCCACCCCATGGGCGGACCCCTCTTGGGATCCGCGACGGGTACGGCCTGAGTGTGCACATCAAGAAGGGCGCCGCCGCTTGGCAGGGGGCCGCGGATTTCGCGCGCGGATCCCTTGACGCGTATCTCGCCCGCGAGGTGGGACTTCCGGGACTTCCCTTCATCTGGATGGAGGGAGGATTGCGAGGGGCCTCGCGCAATCTCCCCCCCCAGGAATTCGAAGGCCTCGACGCCGACCCGAGCTCGCGGATCCTGGCCGGATGGCCCGGTCTTGACGGGGCCGTCTATCTCAGGGGCTGGCCCGAGGCGCGCGCCGCGCGGTTCGTCCTGCATGGCTCAACCGAAATCCGATTCCCCATGCTGCCCGATCTGGGCTTACGCGGGCCCGGTCTCGCGATCCTAGGAGGGACGATCGCGCCCTTTCTCGATGCGGCGCACCCCTGGGGCCGTCCGTCCGCAACCTTTGCGCGCGAGCGCGTCCGATCGACCTTTGGGATAGAGACCCGCCTCCTGTCGCGGGTCGGACCGCTACAGGTTCTGCCGGCGGTCGCGTGGGGACGATCTCTCGGCAGGGGCGCTCTGAGCGGATCCTGGTCCTTCCGCCTGACGACGGCGACGCCCTTCGCGATGCCCTTGAACCCGCCCCGGACGCTGCGATGGCTCATGGGCGGCCAGATTCAGGACGGATCTCCTCCGGCGACGGAACCCGCTCTCAACAAAGGCGTTCCACTGTAGTCGGCGGGCCGCCCGGCTTCCGGCTTGCCCGCTCTCGCTGGTCCCCGTAACCTGAAGGGTTCAGCAGCGATTTGCCAGCACCCGAGTCCCAGGAGGATCGAATGCGCCCACTCGCCCTGCTTGCCCTTCTCATCCTCGTCGCCACCGCAGCCTTCGCGGCGGTTCCCCCGCTTCCGGATGACTTGAAGCCGGCCCCCTGGAAGCCCGCGCCGGAACTCCGCCAGATCCTGGATGACTACGAGACGATCCGCGATGAGGAGGGCCTGCGGAGTTACATGAGCCGGATCGAGGCGCTTCTCGAGAAGCACCCTGATTGGATGGACCTGCACCGGCATTACCTCGGCGTTTCGCGCGTGCTCGACGAGTGGTCGAAAATCCAGCCGAAATACAAGGAACGGGCCGAGAAGGACACGGCGAATGCGGATGCGCAGTACCTCGCGGGGCTCTTCGAGAAAACGTCCGGCGCGACCTATTTCCGCCGGGCGCTGCGTCATGATCCGAAGCATTTTCATGCACGTTGCGCCCTCGCCTTATCGCTCCTTTCCTCGCCGATGCCCAACCAGCAGGAGGCCTTCCCCCTGCTCTTCGAGGCCGTCCGGATGCGCCCAGACCATCCGTACGGCTACCAATCCCTGGCCCTCGGATACGAGATCTCCCGCGACTGGGAGGCGGGGATCAAGGTTCGGGAGCTTAGCGAAATCGTCGAGCCCAAGTCGTTCCAGCCGATCCAGCAACAGGCTCGGGACCTCGAGCAGGCTGGCCGGCCAGGGGAAGCGCTGTCCCGCGTCGAAGAGTTCATCAAGGCCAACCCAGAGAGCCGCGCTGCGCGCAAGGCACTGATCGAGGCATGCCGGAAGCAGGGGCGCCCCGCCGACGCGGTGAAGGCGCAGGTCGAGCTGGCCGGCATCGCCGCCGATGACGGGGCCGAGGCCTACCGGGCAGCAAAGGCCCTGGCGGCCGGCGACAAGGCCGCCGCGATCGACTGGCTCCGGAAGGCATCCAAGCGGGGGTATGCCAACTACCGCGAGGCAGAGAGGGATCAGGAGCTTGCCCCTCTGCGCGGGGACCCCGCTTTTGCGGCGATCGTGAAGGAGTTCAAGTCTCAACACGACAAGGACGCCCCCGCGCGCAAGAGCGATATCCTCTCGAAGCTCCTCTCGAAGCCCGCCCCTGCATTCGACGTCATGACCCTCGACAGCACGCGGGTGTCGCTCGGCGGCCTGAAGGGAAAGGTCGTGGTTCTGGACTTCTGGGCGACGTGGTGCAGCCCCTGCCGGATGACCCTACCCCTCGTCAAGGACCTGCACGTCGCGATGAAGGAAGAGCCGGTCGAGATCCTCTGCATGAATGTCTGGGAGCGGGATCCGGGGCGCACGAAGGTCGCCCCCTACTGGAAAGAAAACAGCTACCCGATGACGGTCGGCCTCGCGAGCCCCGAGGACGCGCAGGCTTACGAGGTTTCGGGGATCCCCACCCTCTTCGTCCTCGATCAGGAGGGCCAACTTCGTTTCCGCCACGTGGGCTACTCGCCCTACATGGATGAGGAGGTTGGCTGGGTGATCGAGTCTCTCCTCCACGGGAAGGGAAGCGATCGCGGGGAGAATGTGAACTAGACCAGTTTCACTTCGGCTGAGAAGCGAGCCCGCGCGCCGCGAGGTCCGGCGCCCCGGGGAGAAAGCCCTAGCCGAGTGGATGCACGCGGCGAGCTTCTCAGATCTACTCAAACTGGTTTAGCAACCGGATCTGAGAGAGAGCGGGCAGCGCGGTTCGCGCGCGCTTGGCGACTCATTCGGGGCGTGCGATCCGCAGGAACAGACGCGCAGATTGCATGACTCCGGGAGGGTGGCGTCTGCGTCCGTGTGCCGGATCCCGTTGGGAGACTTACGGTCCGGCCGACGGCACGCCCCCTGCTCCTGACCTGCGTGCGGCCTCGCGCTCTCACGAAGGGTGGATGGGTTGGGTCAGGGAGAGCCGGGGTTGGAAATCAAGAGAGTCATGAGCCGCGCCTCCTACCTCACATCCGAGCCCAGCCAGCCGGGAGGCGCGGTTCTTTCCTACTCGACGAGCCCCCACACGACCATCGCCTTCTCCCTTCCATCCTCCTGGAAGTAGATCACGTCGTACTTGCAGCGGTCGTAGGGGCCGAGATAGCCGAGCTTCGTGAGGAATCGTTGAACCTGCCCGGGCTCCATCGCGCGAAACTCGATGCGCGGGTTCTTCTCCTTCATCTCTCGAATGCTGTCATAGATCGTCGGCATCGATCCTCCGGCGGCCGCAAGGCCCGCGCGAACGCGCCCGGGGCAGGGCGGCCCCCGCACCTCTCGGTCGCCCGGGGATGTTCCCCTACCGGGAAGACTCCGCGCCCTTGCGGGGGCGGCCGCGGCGATTCCGTGGCTTCAACCCGTGGCGGCGCATCAGGTTTCTGACCCGCGTCTCCGTGACCCCAAGACGACGCGCCGCGCGCGACTGATTCCATCCCTCACCTTCGAGGGCGCTCAGCAATCGGCTTCGCTCGATAGCGGTGATCTCGCTGTCGAGATTGCTCCCCTCTTGCTTCGGACCGAGACGTTCAACCTGGGCCCGTACGCGTCGCGCCGCGGCGAGGTCGCCGAGCCCCCGATAGATCTCCTCCGATTCGGCGAAGCAATCGAGCGCGCGCGAGCGGTCGCCGAGGTGAGCGTGGACGAGTCCCCCCTGTTCGAGAACCTCGGCCCGCGTCCTTCCGAGGTCGAGGCCGGAAGAGATGGCCATCGCCTCGCCGATGCATGTCGTTGCATCCTCCGAGCGGCCCGCGTCGAGATGCACCCCGGCTAGGTCTCCGAGTGCACGCGCGAGGCCGGTCCGATCCGCGTTCTCCCGCCTGAGCCGCATCGCATGTTGGAGCTGTGAACCCGCCGCTTCGAGGTTACCCTCGTCGCGCTCGAGCACACCCAGGCTGGCCCGGGCCGCGGCGACCCATGCAGTCTGTTTCTCGCCTTCCGCGAGTTCGAGCGCCTCGGTCATGAGGGTTCGGGCGCGATTCCACTCGCCGCGCACGCGGTGGGCCAACGCTGCATCCAGCAGGAGCCGAACCATTCCTTCTTGCGTCCATGCATTCGCCATCTGCCGCTTCCGATCTCCCGTCTAGCGGGTGAGGACGATCTTCGTCCTGGCAGTGTAGCCCGGAGCCTCGAGCAGGGCGAGGTAGACCCCGGGCGTTAAGGCCGCGCCGTCGGCCGTGCGCGGGTCCCATCGGGTTTCATTCCAGCCGGCACCGGTCACGGTCAGGCGCTCGCGATGGAGACGCCGTCCGGCTGGATCGAGAATGGTGAGGCGTATGGCCTGCCGCACGCTTCCGGCAGGGGCATACCAGCGCAGAACGGTCCCCGAGCGCCATGGATTCGGAGAGGCTTGCAACACCCATCGGACCGGTGCGGGCGGAAGGTCCGCGACATCCGCGGCCTGGGGCGTCTCGAAGGTTCGATCCTCTCGCGCGAGTCTCCGGTAGCCATCGGGTTCCTCCGCGATCACCCGCCAGCGATAGACGGTCGCCGGGGAGAGGAGATCGGGGAGCGTGTAACTTGTGTCGGCCAGATCGGCGTAGATCCTCGGGCTCGGGAAGCCATCCTCTTCGTCGATCCACAACTCGTAGCTCAGGCTTCCCCCCTGGGGGTCGAGCGACCGGTTCCAAAGGAAGGTCGGACGCAGACCGGGGACCGATTCCCCTGCTGCTGGGGTCACGAGGCCAAACGGCACGGGTACGACCACCGGCGCCGACTGGATCGCGGACCAGACGTTGATCCGTCCGTGGCCATAGTCGTTTCCAGGCGCGCCCGCCCGATCGGCCGTCATCATCAGCGCGGTGCGCGCCTGAAAGGCCGACCACTCGGGGTGCGCTTCCAGCACCAACGCCGACGCGCCCCCGATCAGGGGCGTCGACAGCGACGTCCCCGAGACCGGCGCATAGGTATCGATTCCGCTCGCGTCGGCGGACCAGGTAGCGACCCCGCGCGCCACGACCTCGGGCTTGATCCGGCCGTCCGCCGTCGGCCCGCGGCTGCTGAAGTTGGCGATCACATTTGCCTCATCGACCGCGCCGCAGGCGAGGATCGAATCGGCGTCGGCCGGCTCCCCGAGAGAGCCTGGATTCGGCCCGTAGTTGCCCATGGCGTTGACGCATAGGATCCCGCGGGCGGCAGCCCGGTCGAGCGCCCTCGTGATCGGCGCCGTGTCCCCGTCAAGATCCGCATAGGTCCAACCCGCGCCGCCGTCGAAGGTGAGGTAGATGAGCGAGGCGGAGGTCACGTCGACGCCGAGAGAGTCGCCCCACTCGAGGGCCGCGACGTAGTTGTCCTCTTCGATCGGGGTCTCCGAACGGATGTCCTCCGTCTTCGCGAGAAGGAAGGTTGCTCCGTAGGCGGGCCCGATGATCGCCCCCGGCTTGTATCCTCCCGCAGCGGACCAGGTCGCCGTACCGTGCCAGTGCTGCGAGGGATCGTCCGCCGGTTCGTTCTGGGTGTCTCCGTCGCCGAAGATGAAGTCGTGTTCGGCGAGGACGCGGGAAAGGGCGAACGCCTCATGGTCCTTGCGGTAGCCCGTGTCGAGCATCATCAGGAGGACGCGAGATCCCGCATAACCGGCTTGGTGGGCGGGCAGCACGCCGATCTCCTCGAGCTGCGCCCTGGAGGCCCCGTACGAATCGTCGGAGGGTCTGCTC
>CAZNRY010000114.1:0-13481 GCA_964575675.1 uncultured bacterium | reverse complement strand
AAGGTGCCCATGTGTCATGGCCACCATCGGATGTTGCACGAGGGCGTGATCCGGGCGTGGGGACGTGCTCCGCACGATCTGAACTGGGAGATCGGTTGCCAGCCCGACGGCCCGCCGCTCATGCACCTCAAGGGAAGCCGGATCATCTCGAAGTCATTCGGCCGGTGATCCACACATGACCCGCGAGCAGCTGCCATGAGTCGCAGGTTGGCCCGCGGGCGTGCAGCCATGTCTCGTAGCGCGACGCCAGAGCGCAGGCGGGGCAAGAACGGCGCGACGACCGTGGCAGTCGCCCGCCGGAGCAGTCGCGCGAAGGGACATGGCGAACGAGCCGCGGGCCCAAGGCGGTCATGCAGGAGCGATGCTGCAGTGAGCGCGTCCTGCGTCGAGCGGAGGCGATTCCCCGAACGAGCCGCGGGCAACCTCCGAATGAATCGCCTGGGAGCGACCTGCACCGAACGAGCGATCATCTAATGGCGGACAGCCCCCCGATGCGCTACGATTCGCGCGACCCGGTCGATGGAGGGGCCCGTGGCGATCAACTACCGTCTGATCCTCGAAATCTTCGACGTGTTGATCGTCGCCTATCTGATCTACCGGATCCTCCTCTTGATCCGCGGAACCCGCGCGACGCAGATGATCCTGAGCCTCGCCGCCCTGGCGATCCTCGCGGTGACAGCCGAGTGGCTGCAGCTCTCGTCCCTCGACTGGCTCTTGAGCAGCCTGAAAACCGTCTGGGTGATCGGCTTCTTGATCCTCTTCCAGCCCGAGCTACGCAAGGCCCTCACGCAGTTCGGACAGAACCCGCTCTTCAAGCAGCTCCTCCGCGTGGGCGAAGCGGCGAGCCTCGGCGAGGTCCAGAAGGCGCTGGAGTCGATGAGCAAGAAGGGGCTCGGCGGAATCGTCGTGATCGAGCGCAACGTCGGGCTTCGTTCCTACGTCGAAACCGGCACGCCGATCGAGGCGGTCGTCTCAGCTGAGCTGATCGAGACGATCTTCACGTCCCCCTCTCCCCTGCACGACGGCGCCGTCGTCATCCGGGGCAACCAGCTCGTCGCCGCCGGATGCATCCTCCCGCTCAGCCAGAATCCATCCCTCGACCGCACGCTCGGAACGCGGCACCGCGCGATCGTCGGACTTTCAGAGGAGACCGATGCGATTGCGATCGCCGTCTCGGAGGAGACGCGCCGCATCTCCGTCGCCCAGCGCGGGACGATCACGCGTCTGGCGAATCCATCGGAGTTGCGGAGCCATCTCGGCGAGATGCTGAAGAGCGATGAGCCGGCCGCGGAGGAACGCTCCGCAGCGGTCGTGTAGTCGCGGACAACAGGAAGCTCCGAGCGCCGGCTAGAACTCCTCGATCCTCGCCACCACGAGGCCCTTGAAGAGGTCGATGCGGTCCAGGTAGGTCCTCAGAGCGACGCGCTCGATCTTGCCCCCATCGTAGATCCCGGCAAGGCCTGTCTTCGCGGCGTGGATGAGAAATGTCTCGCCGCCCTCGTGCATGAGAATCCCAAGGTGCTGGATCAGGACCCCCTGCGCGCGCGCCTCCGCGCCCTTCGGGAGATTCTCGTTAAGGAGAAAGAAGACGATGTCGCCCGATCGAAACGCCGTGTAATCGATCTTCCCTCTCGGGACGAACGACAAGGTTCCCGCGGGGAAGCGGGCGTTGCCCGGATCCGGCTCGACAGGGCCGATCGTCGGGGTCACGTCCTTCCCCCAGATCCCGCTGCGGAAAATCTCCTCGGAATAGTCGAAGTGGGCCGGGACGTCGTAGCGGACGCGGCCGTCGGGAAGGATCGCCTCCTCGACGCCCGCGCTGTAGAAACGCGTGCCGAAGGCGAACTGGACCGCCTCGCGCGCGCTCGTCGAGCGCCCGAGCTCCGTCGTCCGGTAGACGAAGAGGACGCAATCGGTCTGGAAATCGTCGCACATCCGTCCCTCGGTCACATAACCGCCCGGATCGAGCCCGAAGAGATAGCGGGCGCGGCCGTCTCTCTGAAACCAATCGGCCCAGAACGCGATCCGTTCCGGAACCGGCTTGCCGCCGATCGTCGACATCAGGGAGTCGATCTGCGTCGAGGGCAGCACGTGCTCATTGTCGAGGTTGAAGGTGACCATCTTGTCGAAGCGGCCGATGATCCGATCGTCGGCCGACTCTTGACCCCGCGCGAAATCAATCATGAGAACCAACCCGGTGAGGATTCCCGCCGAAGCGATCCACCGCGGAACACTCCGGCGGCCTGGAAATGAAAACATTCGTCGTCTACTCCTTTGGGCTCGCGTTTCGGGGAGAGTGTACCGGAAGAGGCCGGGGCCGGGTAGGGTCGCCGAAGGGACGCGGGAAGGCCCTGGAAGGGCGCAGAAGAGGCCGGCAGGGACGGGCCAGAGACGGGCCAGGGACGGGCCAGGGACGGGCCAGAGACGGGCCAGGGACGGGCCAGGGACGCTGATGATAGAAAATGGCGCCGGGGAAGTTCGGTCGGAGCGTCCGTGCCGAGCGCCCATGCGTCAGCATGATGCCGACACCCCCCAGGGCAACCGATCTCGCCTCCCGATGACCGGCTGCACAAGCCGCAACCGACCGAACCAACCCCAGCGCGGATCCATGGAAGCAGGATCGCTGCCATCTACGGGGCCTTATCGAGAATCACGCAACGGTCGGCGGCTCAGGCGGTTGACATTGCGTCGGCGGAGGCCGCTCTCCACGGTGCGACATGAAATGACATGTCCGGTGCGACAAAGAGACCCGGGGCGGCATCGCACGGCCATCCGCAGGCGTTTCTAAAGTCCATCCAACTCTCCCGACGGCCCTTCTATGCCAAGCAGTTCCGCCATGCGGCGGGCGTTCCGGGCCGCGCGCCCGGCATGGCAGTTGTTGAAAAAGAGGTAGGTGTCGGTCGTCCGCGACCCCAATTCCGCGATCGAATCGACCCATTCGAGGAGTTCCCGGTCGGGGTAGTCGTAGTCGTACCGGTCGCCACCTCCCCCCCACCAGTTTTGCTCGTTGCGCCCGTGGAACCGTACGTACCCGACGCCGTTGGTCTCCCGAACCAGGGGCGGGAAGAGGCCGGCCAGGCGCGGCTCGTCCACGACGCAGAAGCCGAGGCCGCTCTTCTTGAGGTAGTCGAACGTCCCGTCGCGGGCCCAGGAATCATGGCGGAACTCGACGAAGACCGGCCGATCACCCATCCGCTTACGGATCTTGTCGAGATGACCGACCGCCTCACGCGTGCAACGGAACGAGTACGGGAACTGCGCGAGCGCTCCGTGGAACTTACCCGCATCCTCGAGGGGCCGGATCACGTCGAGGAAGGAGCGAAAGTGGGCATCGTCGGCCGAACGCATGTGCGTGACGTCCTGGTGCATCTTGACGACGAACCGGAACCCCGGGGGGGTCTTCTTCTCCATCTGCGCGAGAACGACGGGAGGTGGAAGACGGTAGTAGGTCGAGTTGACCTCGACCGCACGGAAGCGGGTCGCGTAGTAGTTCAACCGCTCGCCCGGCTTGATGCCGCGCGGGTAGAAGATCCCTCCCCAATCGTCGAAGGAATAGCCGGAGGTGCCGATCCAGATCATTTCCTACGTTTCCCTCCTCGATCGCCGCCCCGCGGTCAAACGGGAATCACATACCGCGGCCCCGTGCTTCGCCGGCAATCAATGATGCCCTCTTGATCGCCTCGCGTCCGAACGAATCTCGGAGTTCGTCGATCGCCGCGTCTATCTCCCGGCCGTCCCGGTCGCCGAAGAGATCGCCTGGATCGACCGCCCGTTTCGCGGGCGAGAGATTGGCAGCCGAGATACCAATCAAGCGCACCGCCTTGCCCGTGTCATTCTGCTCGAAGAGCCTCCGCCCCGCGTTGAACAGCCTCCTCGTGGAATCGGTAGGGGAATCGAGCGTCCTCTGCCGGCCGATCAACGTCCAATCCGACCAGCGGACCTTGATATGGACCGCGCCTGCCCTCCATCCCTCCGCGCGCAGATCGCTCGCCACCTCGTCGCAAAGTCCGAGCAGGACTTTCAGCACCTCTCCCCGATCGTCCTGGTCACGCGGAAGAGTGTACTCGTGCCCGAGCGATTTCGCCTTGGGTCGCGCGTGGTAGGGAACCACGGGACTCTCGTCGTCCCCCCGGGCTGCGGCGCCGAGGAGCGGTCCCCAGACGCCGAATAGGGCGCTCAGGACGTGATCGGGCGTCGAGGCAAGATCGGCGATCGTGTGAATCCCGATCCTCTCGAGCTTGGGCGCGGTCGCAGGCCCGACCCCGTAGAGAACCGAAACGTGCTCGGGATGAAACCGCGCGCGGAACGCCGCCCGATCGAGGCATGCGAGCCCTCCCGGCTTGTGCAAGCCCGCGGCCATCTTGGCGACGAGCTTGCTCTCCCCCACGCCGATGCTGCACGAAAGGCGAAGGGTGTCGCGCACCTCGCCCTGGATCGATTGTGCGAGCTCGTACCCCGCCGCAAGATCTGCGACCAGGCGCGTTGCGTCGAGGTACGCCTCGTCGATGCTCGCTACCTCGACCACGGGTGTGCGGTTCAATAGGATCTTCAGGAGCCTCGCCGAGAGATCGAAGTACCTCGCGGGATGGCAGGGGAGGAAAATCGCGGCGGGGCACCTGCGCGCAGCCTCCCCGAGAGACATACCGGAACTGATACCGAAGCGGCGCGCTTCGTAGGATGCCGTCGCGACCACCCCCCTCGCGCCGGGGGTTCCTCCCACGATCAGGGGCTTGCCGCTGAGCGATGGCGCGGCGAGGACCTCCGCCTGCGCGAAGAAAGCATCCAGATCCAGATGAAGGAGCACCCGGGCAGAGGAAGGCATGACGGTACCTCTGACTTGAAAGAAGCGTGACAGCCTCCCCTCATAGGGAAAGGTAGGACGGCACCTCCCCACCGAGGAGGGCGCTCCATCACCTCTTCAATTAGGATACCGTACAAATGTTCGTTATTCAACGCCGGTGCAACTGAATCACTTGCAATGTGTTAGCGAACTCGGGCCTGGTTCGCTCGACCACGCACGCGACTCAGCGCACCAGTTGGATCGTCACCTCTACTCGCGCGATTCAGCGCACCGGCTCGATCGATACCTGACACGGGTGACTCAATGCACCGGCTCGATCGATACCTCCCTGAGCTTGAACGGATCCCAGCCGCGGTACTCCCCTTCGACCTCGATCCTCGCCGGGAAGAGCATGTAGATCCGGTAGATCTGAGGGATGTCCTTCAACTGCGTCGGCACGAGTCGATCGTCCCTGGGAACGAGCGTCCGTTGCTCGCCCGCCCCCAGCTTGAACCAAGTGGGCGTCTCCTCGCTCTCGACGAGCGCGAAAACCGCAAACTCCATCGGCACGGTCGCGACGACGCGCTCCTTCTTCACCAGAACCGCCTGGAATCGTAGATCCGAGGGCCAGACGAACACCCCCGACTTGATCAGGAGGAGCAGTCCCACCATTTCCCGCTCGCCGTCGGCGATGAACCCCATGAGATCCCGATAAACGTTGTCGCGCAGGACGTTTCGAACCTGCGAGTCCACGGGGTCGTAGATCTTCTTCGGATTGAAGTTCGTGTCGATCAGGAGGATCCCATGCTCGTCCTCGAAGATGATCCGATCGGCCGCATCGGAGCGGATCGCATCCAACATCTCCTGCGGAAGTCCGGCCGGATCGCCGGCGATCGCGGGAGCCGCTCCGAGGAGTAGAACGACCGCGGCCGCGGCCGCGACAGCCACGGCCGCTATGGTCGCGGCGAGCATGAGGCCGGAGCGATTCTCGGCCAGCCGGCGCAGCCGGAAGAAGGTCATCGCGCCCGCCGCCGCATCGTCCACCACCCTCTCGCCGGCCGTTCTCTCGCCGGCGATCGCCTTCGCCAGATGCCGCGCCCGCCCATCGCCCTCACCATTTGAAGTCGCCGGTGCAGTCGGTCAGGATCCGGCACATGTAGACGCGCCAGAGGCAGGTGAGCGTGCCATGGCCCGCGTTCAGGCAGTCATCCATCTCCTCGCTGGCCGAGACGGGACCGGGGATGGAGATCAAGACACCGCAGAGACAGACGGTCAGCATCAGCGCCGCTAGAACTCTCCGGACATTCCTTCGCATCGTTTCCCCCTTCGTGGTTTCACTCATCAAGGAGGCGATGTGTGGGCGGGGTAGTGGTACGGTTGAGCATGCATCGTGCCCGCGGCGGCTGGATCCGAACGCCGCGTTGGCAACGGCCGTTGCGCGCGTAGGGACATGCGGATAGCGATTCCGGCGGATCCGGGCTCGCGGCGCCGATGCTCTCTCGGCCCGCGCAGTGCGACGTCGCACCCGCGTCGCGCGACGCCAGAGCGCGGACGGCGGGGCCTCCATCGCGAGCACGCGCGCACGCGAGGCTGGCGTCCTGCTCGTTTAGCCAGCCGAGCGGGATGCGCGGGTGCGCGCGCGAAGGGACATGGCGAACGAGCCGCGGGCAAGACGCGCTCCCCCCTACTGCACCATCCGAGTCACACCCGCCCTGAGCTGCTCCGAGAGGGCGTCGATCGTCTCTTGCTTGTCGGCCGCGTCCCCCACGCCACGAACCCGAAACTCCCTGTCCAGCCATGCCCCGAAGCGATCCTTCGCCGGATAGTCCCATCCGCCGAGCGTCGCGACCCGCCACCTGAGGATCCCGTCGGCGAGAGCCGCGCTCCACACGATCCTCGTCGCGTCGCCGTCCTGGCGGATCTCGATGCCCGAGACATGCGGATCCTCCACAACCTCGATCCCTTCCCTCCCCTTCCAGCTGAGGCCGCTTCGTATCGCGGCCCACTCGCTGATCCCCGTCAAGGCGGAGAGGAAGAGGCTCGTGTCCTTGGTGGCGGCGGCGACCGTCGTGAGGAGCGCCAGGTTCGGCTGGTAGTAGCGGTCGCGTTCGAACGCCCGCAGTCCAACCGCCTTCGCCCGTCCGAGATCCTTCTCCGCGACCGCGAGGTACGCATCGAGGTAGTCGGTCTCCCGGTAGTGCGGGATCAGCGAGTTCAGCCGCTCGATCGTCTGATGGGCTTCGGCATGCCGCCCCGACTTGACCTGCCAGTCGACAAGGTAAAACATGCAGTAGGGATTCGGACGGACCTTCGTCGCCGCATCGATCTTCAGCATGAGGGGCGCAGAGACCGGCTTGGCCGCCATCTCGGCGAACAGGCGCATCGAGCGAAGCACGGGGACGAGGACGCCGAGCGCCGCGACGACGAGGGCGATCGACAGAGCGCACTCGAGGAGAGGCCGGCGCATCCCGCCCCTCATCGCATCCTCCGTCTTCTCGAGGGACGGATCGAGTTTCGGAAGCGACAGGGCGACGCCGAACAGCGTGTAGAGCGCGAGCTTCGATCCGATCATCCGCGAGCTCTCGGTGAGAGCCGCGCAGAGACCGTACCCCGCGATCCCGGCGAGAACGGCAACGCCGAGATCGCGAACGAATGGATCTCCGCGATTCCTCCTCATCGCCTTCAGGGTCACCCAGACGACGTAACCGAACAGCGCGGCAGTCATGAGCGCGCCGAGCAGGCCGCCCTCCTGCAGCACCTCCAGGATCTCCGAATGGGCGTGCGCGAAGCTCCGCCCTTCGGCGTAGGCGCGCGAGGCAGGAGAGACATGTTTGAAGAACAGCTCGTAGGAGGTTCCCGGCCCGTAGCCGAAAACCGGCGCGTCCCGGATGGACTTCATGGCGGCATCCCACGGAACCATCCGGCTCGACCAACCCCGGAACGTCGAGACGGCCGCAACGCGCCTCGCATAAGAACCGTAGGCGTCGTCTGACCGCATCCTGAGGGCGGCGAGCCCGGACGCAGCGCCGACCGCGAGCAGCGCGAGGATGATGACCGATTGCCGCGTTGGACGGACGATCCAGCGCGACGGCCGTCCTTGACGACAACTCAGCGCGACGGCGATCCCGCCCGCGGCGCACCAAGCGAAGATCCCCATCCGCGATTGCGCGAGAAATAAAGCGATCGCGCCAAGGATGAACAGAACGGCGGCCGCGACGGCCCACCCGAAGGACCGCGCGGCATGCGCCTCGCGCGACCATGACGACCGGATCTCGCGCGCCTCTCCCGCCCGTGCGTCGATCGGCTGTTTAGGCCGCCCGTCGCGGGGTTGCTTCGTCCGCCCATCGCGGAGCTTTTTCCAGGGACGGGGATGTTCCTTGCCGGGCACGGAAACAGGCGGCGCGGGGCCTCGTCCGCGCGAAAGGTTTCGTCCCGCGAAGACCAGAAACAGGGGCAAAAGCGGAATCAAGAACGCCGCCAGGACGTTCGGGCTTCCGAAGGTTCCCAGCACGCGGGGGTCGTCGGGTTGTCCGGCCCGCTTGCCCGGCCATCCGGCAGCCTCTGCGATCGCGATCACAGCGACGCAGGCGAGCGTCGCGCCCGTCCCGACGAGGAAGGCGGCAATCTCGCGTCGATCGCGGAGCGATCCAGCAGGCGACCCGACGGATGATCCGCTGGGCGACCCATTGGGCGACCCCCTGAGCGATCCACCGAACCATCCAACAAGCAGAACGCTCCAGAGGATCAGCAAGAGTTGGGTCGCAAGCTCGACCGGAAGATAGAAGTGCGTCATCTCGCGGTGCAGGAAGTACCCGGGCGCCGTCGCCAGCAACGGAAGTGCGAGCACGGCCCAAGTCTTCCAGGGTACGGCCTGCCACGCCGCGTCGCGCGATGCCAGTCCCTCGATGCACTTGATCAGAAGCAACGCGCCGATGCCGATCCCGAGCACGAGGAGCTTGAGGTTGTTCACGTTGTAGAAGGTGTAGGAGCTCGCGACGGCGGTAGCGAGAAGGACGATCGCGGGAAGCGGCAGGCGGAGCGGACGGGTCGTCATGCCCGGCGAGCGGCTACCGGCTCCCATGGAAGCTCGTCATGCCGGCCGGCCGGCTACCGGCTCCCATAGAGACGCGGCAGCCAGAGGCTCATGTCCGGCCAATACGTGATGATCAACAGCGCGAGCAAGAGGACCACAAGGAACGGCAGGGTCGCTCGATACACTTCCGTCACGGGCCGCCGGAAACGGAACGATGAGATGAAGAGGTTCAACCCGAAGGGAGGCGTGAGGAACCCGATCTCGAGGTTCGTCATGAAGATTATCCCGAGGTGGACCAGGTTCACGTTGTATTCGAGGGCGATCGGGACGATCAGGGGGACCACGATCATCGCCGAGAAGATCTCCATCAGCGAGCCGATGATGAGCAGGAAGAGGTTCAGCATGAGCAGGAATGCGAAGCGGCTCGTGATGAATCCGCGGATCCAGTCCAGAATCCGCATCGGCACCTCGGCATCGATGAGGAAGTTCGTGAGCCCTAGAGCGGAGCCGAGAATGATCAGGATCGCGCCGACCAGCGTCATGCTCTCGGTCGCGATCGCGGGAATCTTCCGCCAGGGGATGTCGCGGTAGATCACGACCTCGACAAACAAAGCGTAGAGGGCAGTCACGGTCGCCGCCTCGGTGACGGTGAGCTTCCCTCCATATATTCCGCCGAGGATCACGATCGGAAGCGGCACTTCCCATGCGGCCGAGCGGAGGGCCGGGAGCAGGTCCTTCAGTCCCGCGCGGAATGACAGCCTCGCGGGCGCCCCGACCGTGACCGTCCGCCCCTGGCGGAACGCGAGGAACGACAGGACGACGATCAGGAAGATCCCCGGCAAAAGTCCCGCGAGGAAGAGGCGATCGATCTCAGGGGCCGTTCCCTCGGGAAGCGCCATCCCGCTCGCACTCTGCGAGGCGACGTAGCTGTAGATGATGAGTCCGAGGCTCGGGGGGAACAGGAAGCCCAGGCTGCCTGAGGTCGTCATCAGGCCGAGCGAGTACTTCTTGCTGAAGCCCTCCTTCGCCAGGGCCGGCATGAGGAGCCCGCCCATCGCGACGATCGTGACCCCGCTGCCGCCCGTGAACGCCGTGAAGATCGCGCAGGCGACCATCGCGACGAGGGCGAGGCTCCCCGGAATCCACCCGAAGAGAGAGCGCGTCAGCCGGACGAGCCTCTCCGGCATCCGGCTCTCGGCGAAGATGTATCCCGCGAAGGTGAACATCGGGATCGACAGGAGGATCGGCGAGGTCGCGAGCCTGCTCATCTCCGTCAGGACTGCGCTCGATGATATCCCCTGCAGCGCGAAGGCGATCAGGGCCCCGCCCCCGAGGATCACGAAGAGCGGCGTCCCCAGAAGGGCGAGCAGGATCAGGGCGGGGATGATGAGCCAGGTCACTCGCCGCCCTCCGCGGCCGTGTGCTCTTGGATGAGCCCGGGCGCCTCCGTCTCGCTCTGGCGGGGAGCGGGCCAGATCGCCTGCGCGAGGAATCGATAGGCGAGCAGACCGAACCCCCACAGGAGGATCGACTGCGCGGCCCACGAGGGAACCCCGAGGAAGGGACTCACGCCGTGGTGGTACTCATCCCTGAGGTAGATGTAGGAACCGTTGGCGAGTAGCGCGCAGCAGGCGGCCGAGAAGACCGACAGGATACGGCTCACGGGTCGCGCGATCCGCGGCGGCATGGCGCGGTGCAGGACGTCGATGTGAAGGTGCCGCGCGTGCGAGGTCGCCGTCATCGCCCCGAGGAACGCGACCCAGAGCACGAGGGTGCGAACGAGCGGATCGAACCACAGAACGCCGGAGCGAAAGATGTTCCGCATTATCACCTGAAGTCCCGAGATCCCGAGCATCACGGCCAGAAAAGCGCAGAAGAGCGCCCCTTCGATCTGCCGCGTCGCCCGATCGAAGCGTTCCGCGCCGAGGATGCGCACGAAGACCACGTGCAGGATCAACCCGATCCCGATGACCCCGCCGAGTGCGATCAGAAAGACCGCGCCAGGCCGCAGGAAGGCGAGCGGGAGTTGCTCCCCCGGGTTCATCGCTGCGGAGATGCCTTCGAGGCCCGGAAATCGGCCAGCGCCTGGAGGGTGGAGTCGAGCACTCCCCGGCTATAGAGTTCCCCGACGAGCTTTTCGCGCACAGTCTTGCTCACGCCGTCGAAACCCGACTTCTCCGCGGCCGAGAGGCTCACGATCTGCACCCCCTTGGACTTCAGCACAGGGATGCTCGTCTCGTTCGCTTTCGCCGTCTCGTCCGCGAGCTGAGCGAAGCACTCTTTCGAGAGGTCCTTGACGATCTGCCGCGACGCAGGGCTCAGGGACTCGAACGCCTTGCTCGAAACAATGACGGCGCCCTGCGCGTGGGCCACGGGCAGATCTGTCATGTAGGAGATCCGGGTGAACCACTGGAGGGCGATGCAGCCGAGGGCGGACGTATAGACGGCGTCGATGAGCCCGGTCTGCAACGACGTGACGACGTCCGTGATCGGCAGGGGCACCGGCGAAACCCCAACGGTCTTGAGGAAGGCCTCGGCCAGGGGATCGCCTTCCCAGAGCCACATACGGACCTTCTTCAGGTCGTCGGCCGTGCGGATCGGCGTCTTCGTGAAGAGGTAGACAAAGCCGACGTCGGACCACCCGAGCAGCTCCCATCCCTGGTCCCGGAGCTTCTGGTCGAAGACAGGCTCCATCTTCGCCTGGACGGCCCTCACCTCGTCGAGGTCCCGGAAGAGGAACGGTATCTCCATCACGCGGAGCTCGGGCGCGATCTCGCCGAGTCCGACGCCCGTGAAACCGCCCCCCTGAAGCTGGCCCGCGCGGATCTTCCGAAGAACGACCGATTCATCCCCCTGCACGCCGCCGGGATAGAACCGAAGTCCCGCCTCGCCGGCGGTCTTCTCGCGGATCTGGGCATCTAGCTGCTCCATGATCCGCATCCACGTCGAGCCTTCCGGAGCGATGGTCGCGATCTTGATCTCGACCTTCGCGCGCGGCTTGCCTGCCGCGCCGGCCGTCCCGCCCGGAGCAAGGGGCAGAAGGGCGAACGCAACGAGAATGAGCGAGGCAATGCGCGCGAATCTGAAATCTGCGCTCGGACCAACTCGGACCAGGCTAGAACAGGTCATCTTTTTGCTCCATCAGCCGGGCGGCCCTGCGCCGGGCGACTTCGTTCAGGAGCCGGTAGTCCGGCTCGATGTCGGCGGGCGCCTTCAGCACCTCGTCGAGCGACCGAACGAATCCCTCTTGATCGAGAACCGAGCGGCAGTAGTACTGCGCGTACAGCGTCTGGAAGATCAGGAGCTTCCGGCCTGCGGCCTTGAACGCCGCCTCGAAATGCGCCCGGGAGGACTCCGGATCGCCTCCCATCATTACCGGCTTGGTGGCCTCCAGGGTCCCGGCCAACGCGAAGGGCAGGCCGAGGAAGTAGCCGCCGTCAAGTTCCAGGACGCGCCGCAGGATCGCCTCGGCGACCGGCAGATCCGCGACCGCCGCCGGATCATCCATGCTCAGGTTGATCCAGCTCGCCCAGTTCGCGACGGTCCAAAAGAGAAGAGGAACGTCCTCGCGCCGGGCATGACCCAAGTCCCTCTCAAACTCATCGAGCGGCCTGTCCGTCCGGAACCAATCGCGGCGGGCGAGCGAGCGGCGCCCCAGGTCGCGCCCCTGCAGATAGACCAGGCGCGCCTGATCGGCGCTCTCCTCCTCGACGAAGCCGAAACCATAGTAGAAGTAGAGCTGCGTCGTCATGGCCCAGAGCTCGGCGTCGCCCGGAGAGCTCTCGCAGAGCCCGCGGAGCAGGAGGAGGTTCGCGGGGATCCCCTTCTGGACGGTTTCGAGATCCTGGTCGCGGTAGATCGACTCGACCGTCTTCTCGAGGATCGGGATCATGCTCGAAACCGCAAGCCGCCGCGTCACGCCGCAACCGGTAGCGGTCAGCGATGCAAGCACGAGCAGGATCGTCAACGAACGGTTACGCCATCCCATGAAGCGCGATTCTAGGACAGGGCCGCCCGGGACTCCAGCCTCGTCTGGGCGGGGGCGCTTCAGGCGGCCATTCGGGGGACCGCCGTATGCGCTCTCTAGGAACCATACCGCGTTTCGTCCCACCGGGTGGGCCTGCCCATCAGTTGCTCGCTTGGCACATCCCGCTCGGGCTGGCTAAACGGACAGGGCGCCAGCCTCGCGGGTGTGCCTGCTCGCGCTCCCGCCCGAATTCACGGAACTTTGCGGCCGGTTCGTTGTTAGCCGACGCGTTGCCCCCGGTTTGCCGGTCGCCGCTCGCTTGACGCGAACGGCCCAAAGTCCCTAGATTTCAGAGCCTGCCTGTTACCGCCCGGGATCGGGGGGGCAATGGAGGAAACGAATGGTTGAAGTGCGCAACCTGAGGAAGGCCTTCGGGGAGACCGTCGCGGTGGACGACGTCTCCTTCGAGGTCAGCAAAGGGGAGATTCTAGGGTTCCTGGGTCCGAACGGGGCCGGCAAGCCGACGACGATGCGGATCCTGCCCCGCTACAACCCCCCCGAGGCCGGGTCGGTGGGCTGGTTCGGGAGGCATCTCCAGCAGTACGCGGGAACGGTGATTGCCGTTACCCACGATCGTGACTTCCTCGACAATGTGGCCGGGTGGATTCTTGAACTTGACCGTGGCTACGGCATCCCCTGGA
>CAZNRY010000113.1:0-13598 GCA_964575675.1 uncultured bacterium | reverse complement strand
ACGGATGGTCAGATTCTTCAGCGCTCTCTTGCAGCGCAGATGGGCGGTTCTTGGAGCCGGACTCCTGCTCGCCGCTCTCGGTGTTGTGGCTTGGACCCGGCTTCCGATCGACGCGTTCCCCGACGTGACGAACATCCAGGTGATGGTCTTGAGCAAGGCGCCCGGGCTTTCAACCGAGGAGTGCGAGCAACGGATCACCTATCCCATCGAACAGCAGATGGGTGGACTGCCTCGAGTCCGGCTCGTCCGCTCCCTCTCACGCGCGGGGCTGTCACAGGTCATCATCGTTTTTGAGGATTCGGTCGATCCCTACTTCGCACGCCAGGTGGTCTTCGAGCGGCTCCAGGAGGCCCGAGACGCCCTCCCCGAAGGGATCGAGCCGGAGATGGCCCCCTTGAGCACGGGCCTTGGAGAGATCTTCCAGTACACGATCGAGGGCGACAGCCTCTCGGCAATGGAACGGAGGACCATCCAGGACTGGCTCATCGCACCCCAGCTTCGCAGCGTTCCCGGGGTGACGGAAGTGAACAGCTTCGGCGGATTCGCCAAGCAGTACGAGGTCCGCGTTCATCCGGACAGGCTCGTCAAGTACGGTCTCTCGCTGCGCGACGTGATCGTGGCCGTGCAGGCGAATAACGCCAACGCCGGAGCGGGCTACATCCTGAAGGGGTGGGAGCAGTTCTACGTCGTCGGCCGGGGCATCTTCATGTCCATCGAGGACATCGAGACCGTCGTGCTGAAAGCGAGCGATGGCACGCCGGTATTCCTGCGGGACGTGGCCGAGGTGGAGATCGGCGCAGTCACTCGCCAAGGGGCCGTGTCGCGCGACGGGAAGGGAGAGACTGTCGCCGGCATGGCGATCATGCTGCGCGGGGAGAATTCTAAAACCATCGTGGAGCGTGTCAAGGAGGCGGTCCATCGGATCCAAGGCGGTCTGCCCAAGGGGACACGCATCGACGTCTTCTATGACCGCACCGAGCTGATCGAAGCCTGCATCAAGACGGTCATGGACGCCCTCCTCATGGGAGCCGTGCTCGTGATCCTTGTCCTCTTCCTCTTCCTCGCGGAGCTGCGGACTGCCCTCATCGTGGTACTCTCGCTCCCGATCACCTTCCTATTCACCTTCCTCATCATGCGTCCCATGAACATCTCCGCCAACCTCATGAGTCTCGGAGGTCTCGCTTTCTCCGTAGGGATGGTCGTGGATGCTTCGATCGTGATCGTAGAGAACATTCGCCGGCATCTGGCCGAGCGCGGCACGACGGAGAAGAAGAGGGCGATCGTTCTATCGGCCCTCGCGGAAGTCGCGCGGCCAGTCGCGTTCTCGGTGCTGATCATCGCTCTCGTCCTCGTACCGCTCTTCACGCTTCAGGGAGTCGAGGGAAAGATGTTCTGGCCCTTAGCCATGACGCTTCTGCTCGCCCTGCTCACGTCGCTCGTGGTGGCAATGACGATCATACCCCCGCTCTCCGAATGGGTCCTGCGAGCCAGTCAGGAACGGGAATTCGGATTTGTCCGGCGCTTCCACCACGGTTATCTCCGCTTCCTCGAGCGGGCGATGCGGCGTCCGAAACTGACCATGGGAATCGCAGTTCTCGTGCTCCTGCTGTCCTTGGGATTCCTGCCGTTTCTTGGAATGGAGTTCATTCCGACCCTCGACGAGGGGGCGATCGCAATCAATGTCGTGCGGTTGCCGAACGCCTCCCTCGACGGCTCGGTCGTGATTGCGCAAGAGATCGAGAAGCGGGTCATGCGCTTCCCGGAAGTCGCGACCGTGGTCACCAAAACCGGCCGGGCGGAGATCTCCGAAGATCCGATGGGACCCGAGCAGAGCGACGTCTTCATCATGCTGAAGCCCCGAAAGAACTGGAAGACCGGCCGGGACAAACAAGAGCTGATCGAGGTGATCAACGGCGAGCTCTCGGCGATCCCCGGGCTGCGCCTATCGTTCTCGCAGCCGATCGCTCTGCGCGTCAACGAGCTGATCTCGGGCGTCAAGAGCGACCTTGCGGTCAAGATCTTCGGTCCGGACCTGGGGCTGTTGAAGAAGTACGCGGACGCCGCGGCCGCCGTCCTCAACGACATTCGCGGGGCCCGCGATGTCAAGGTGGAGCAGATCTCCGGAATGGCACAGGAGACGGTGGAGCTGGACCGAGCGGCCATGGCCCGCTACGCCCTGAACACCTCCGAGGTCAACGAGCTACTCGAGACCGGAGTCGCCGGTCGGGCGGTCAGCACGTTCATCGAGGGGCAGCAGCGCTTCCCGATCACCGTCCGTTTTGAAGAGGGGTCCCGCCATAAAGTGCAGACCCTCCAAGAACTCCTGGTTTCCGCTCCGGGCGGCGAACGGGTCCCTCTGGCCCAGATCAGCCGGATCGTGCAGAGAGACGGACCCGCGCAGGTGAGCCGCGAGAACGGGATGCGCCGAGTGGTCGTGGAGGCGAACATTCGCGGGCGAGACCTCGGAGGATTCGTGTCTGAAGTGCAGGAGAGCATGAAGGAGATCGAGGCGTCCCTTCCGTCTGGGTACTTTGTACGCTACGGGGGGCAGTTCGAGAACCAGCAGAGGGCGATGCGGCAGCTCGCGATCGTTGTTCCGATCGTGCTGCTCCTCATCGCTTTGCTTCTCTACTCGGCTCTGGGTTCCGTCCGAAACTCGGCTCTCGTCATCCTCAACCTTCCCTTCGCGCTCGTCGGCGGGCTGATCGCCGCGGTCGCATTCCGTATGCATCTCTCTGTCTCGGCTGCCGTGGCTTTCATCGTGCTACTCGGGATCGCCGTGCAGAACGGAGTGGTGCTCCTTGCGTTCTTCAGGCAGCTTAAGGAACGAGGTTGCGGCGCTCAGGAAACTGTCATCGAGGGTTGTCGCCTCCGCTTCAAGCCCCTCTTCATGACTGCGCTTGTGAGTTTCATCGGCCATCTCCCGATGCTCTACGCAACAGGATCGGGCGCGGACATCCAGAAGCCGCTGGCCGTCGTGGTCATGGGCGGGCTCGTGACGTCCACCCTGCTGACGCTGATCGTTCTGCCGGTGGTCTACTACTGGCTGGAGACGCGCAGGTCGTATGGGAAATAATAGAGATCCTGGGCGAAAGCCGGGATGCGCTAAGACGACAACAGGAGTGAGATACGCCGCTGCGAATGAAGTTGCGTCTCTCTTCCGAAGCTAGTAAACTAATGGGGATGCGTTACATCATCCTGAGCGTCCTCGTACTCCTTCTGGTCGGGCAGCATGCGGCCTTGGCGCTGGTTCCCGTCGATACCTGCTGCGTATTTGATGAGGCAGGTTCTCCAGATGGGTGCGCAACTTCTTGTCCACTATGTGTTTGCTGCCTGGAACGGACTCCGGTCGATACGCCAGAGCTTGACACTCCAGCCCCGATGCTTGCGCCTGAGCTCGTGTTGACCCCGAGCATTGGCACGCCGCCATCTGCCGAGCCCGCCGAAATCCTTCACGTTCCGAAATCCCTCCTGGCCTAAACAACTCCGCGTCTTGCTGGCGTCCGGGGGCGACCTCATGACCCCGATGGATCGAAGCATATCCTGCGGAAATCCCTTGAACCCAAGCTGGCTCTGATCCTGATCGCACCCGGGTTAGGGCCGGACCAGGAGCCTTGTCCAGGGCTGGCTGCAAAGCTGGTTACCAACTTGGCCGTGGCGGTGAGGGCATCGCCAACACACTGAGAATCGGAGGAAGTATCCATGAACGCGTTCTTCGTCGTTCTCCTAACCCTGATCATCGCCGTTGCCGGGTGCAGCAAGGAGGCCAAGCAGACTGGCCAATCGGAGGGCGCCCCCTCCGCTTCCGCCATCCACGCCTCATCCACTGTCGTGCCAGGCTCCCATGAGGATTGGTGCGAAGAGCATCAGGTCCCGGAAACCGCGTGCACCCGCTGTGATGCTGCGCTCGTTCCGGCATTCAAGGCCACGAAGGACTGGTGCGAAGAGCACGGGCTACCGGAGTCCCAATGCCTGGCCTGCAATCCGGACTTGAAAATCGTTCGGCCGCCCAAGTCGGAGGGAAAGTAAGATGCGCGCGGTCATGTTTGTCCTGGCCCTGGTGCTGGTCACCTTGGGCAATTCCTGTCAGCGGACCGGGAGTTCTTCGCAGGCCGAACCCCGAAGCGCCGACGGCAAGGCTACACCTGCAGAAACCGCCTCGGACACGGAGGGTATCTGCGCCGAGCACGACGTGCTGGAAGCGGTCTGCACCAAGTGCAATCCCAAGCTCATTCCGGTATTCAAGGCCAAGGGCGACTGGTGTGCGGAACACGAGTTCCCCGAGTCCTTCTGTCCGGTCTGCCATCCTGAGAGGGGTGGGAAGCCATCGACGGATGTCGCCACGGACGATGCGCCACCCAACGGGATGCGCGTCAAGCTCCAGTCAAGCGAGGTGGTTGTTGAGGCGGGGATCCGAACCGAACAGGCCATCCCCGGAGGAGAGGCTGGCACCGTCATCGCAACCGCGACGATTGTCGCGGACAACGCCAAGAGCGCCATGGTCAACGCTCGGGCACCGGGCGTGATCCGGGCCTTCCAGGTCGAGCTCGGTTCGGTGGTAACGAAGGGCGTGCCCCTTGCTGTCATCGAGAGCGCTTCAGTGGCGGAGTCGCGCGCCCGGCTCAGAGCGGCACGAGCCCGCGCGAAGGTCGCCGAGGTGAGCTACAACCGGGAAAAGGAGCTGCACGACCGAGGGATCTCGGCCACGAAGGAGGTCCAAGCCGAAGAGCAGGCATTAGAAGAAGCGAACGCCGATGTCGCCGCCGCCCTCGCTGCGCTCGAAATGGTCGGCGCGGGCGATGGGGAATCGGGAGCCTATGAGCTTCGGGCGCCAATCGGCGGCGTCGTCACGAAACGCAACTTCACTGTCGGCACACTCGTCGGCGAAGAGGAGACCATCTTCGAGATCATCGACGTTTCCTCGTTGTGGGCCGACATTGACATCCCCGAATCGCAAGCCGGTCAAGTCTCGCCCGGCCAGCGGGTCGTTCTCAAAGTGGACGCCCTTGGCGATCAGGAGTTTGAGGGCAGCATCCGATATGTCGCGCCGGTCATCGACCCCCAAACAAGGACGATCCGGGCTCGGGCGGCCCTCGGGAATCGGGCGGGCCTGCTTCGGGCCAACATGTACGCCCGCGCCCATATCTTCGCGAGCGCCGGCACTTCCACTGTTCTGGTGCCTCGCGGAGCGGTTCAGGAGGCGAAGGGGGTTCAGATCGTATTCCTTCCTGTGTCGGACAGTGAATTCGAAACGAGGCGCGTGCGGACCAGTCCTTCGGATGGCGAGCTTGTCGCGGTCATGGAGGGTCTCCATCCAGGGGAATCCGTCGTCACCGATGGGAGCTTTCTCCTGAAGACGGAGACCTTGAAGGAAAGCATCGGGGCAGGGTGCTGCGATGCCGTCGAAGCCAACTAACGGAGCCACCTCATGCTGAACTGGATCATAAGCTGGTCGATCCGCCACCGGTTTGCCGTCATCGTCGGAGGGATCATTCTGGCCGCGATCGGAAGCGCCGCGGTGTTTCATCTGCCCATCGATGCCTTCCCCGACACCACGCCGGTTCAGGTGCAGATCAACACCGTGGCCCCGGCCCTTTCGCCGCTCGAGATCGAGCGACAGATCACGTTTCCCATCGAGCAGGCGATCTCGGGTCTTCCGAAGCTCCACGAGGTTCGTTCTCTGTCGAAGTTCGGCCTCTCTCAGGTGACCGTCATCTTCGAGGAAGGCACCGAGATCTACCTTGGGCGGCAGGTGGTCATGGAGCGTCTCCAATCCGTGGAGCTTCCCCAGGGGATCGACCGTCCGCAGCTCGGTCCGGTCGCCACGGGATTGGGCGAGGTCTTCCACTACCTCGTGACAGGGAAAGGGAAGAGCCTCAGCGAACTCCGAACGGTACAGGACTGGATCATCAAGCCTCAGCTTCGGTCCGTTCCCGGGGTCGCCGAAGTCAACACCTGGGGAGGAGACGAACGGCAGATCCACGTCGTTGTCGATCCCGTGAACCTCGCCAACCATGGGTTGACCCTGTCTGATCTTGCTGCGGCGCTGGAACAGAACAACGCCAACGTCGGCGGCGGATCGCTCGATCAGGCCGGCCAGTCTGCCCTCATTCAGGGGATCGGCATCGTCACGTCGCTCTTGGATGTGGAGAACATCATCATCTCTTCTCGGGACGGCGTCCCCACTCGCGTTCGCGACGTCGCGACCGTGGTCGATGGGCGAGAGATCCGGCGCGGGGCCGTGACCGCGGACGGAAAGGGTGAAGTGGTTCTAGGTCTGGGCTTCATGCTCATGGGCGAGAACAGTCATGACATCGCCCGAGGACTCCAGGTTCGCCTCGAGGAGATCAAGAAGAGCCTCCCCCAAGGAGTCGAGGTCGCCACCGTGTACAACCGTACCGACCTGGTCGACCATGTGATGCACACGGTGAAGAAGAACCTCCTTGAGGGTGCCTTGCTGGTCATTGCGGTGCTCTTCATCTTCATGGGTAACCTGCGGGCAGGACTCATCGTGGCTGCCGCGATCCCGCTCTCCATGCTGTTTGCGTTCAACCTCATGGTCCGTGCCGGAATCGCCGGCACCCTGATGAGCCTCGGTGCGATCGACTTCGGACTGATCGTCGACAGCTCGGTCATCATGGTCGAGAACTCGGCCCAGCGTCTCTCGGAAGATCGAACCACACGATCCCAAGTAGAGATCGTCCAGGAGGCCGCCATCGAGGTTCGCCGGCCGACGATGTTCGGTGAGCTCATCATCATGATCGTCTACCTCCCGATCCTTGCTCTCGAGGGCGTAGAGGGGAAGCTGTTCCAACCGATGGCCTTGACCGTCATCTTCGCCCTGCTCGGGTCGCTCATCCTGTCGCTCACCCTCATGCCCGCCTTGAGCGCAGTGCTCCTTCCCCGCCGCATATCGGAGAAAGAGAACTTCGTTGTCGCGGGCGCCAAGCGCCTCTACCGGCCGGCCCTCCGAAGGGCTCTGTTGAGACCGAAGCTGGTCGTCATCGCTACCGCATTGGTGCTTGCCGGCGCCGGATATATGGCGACGCGGCTGGGGTCGGAGTTCGTGCCTCGGCTCAGGGAAGGCGCGCTCGTGATCAACACGATCCGGCTTGCCGGTGTCTCAGTTGATGAATCCGTGCGATACGGGCTCCAGATAGAACGTGCGCTGGAGAAGGCGTTTCCGGATGAAATCGAGCGCATCTGGACCCGGACGGGGACGGCGGAGGTGGCCACCGATCCGATGGGTCTGGAGCTCTCGGACATCTTCATCACCCTGAAGGACCGAGACCGTTGGCGGCGGGCAAAGACCCAGGACGATCTCGTGCATGCGATGCAGGAGAAGCTCTCCGGCTTTCCTGGGATGCGGATGGTCTTCACCCAGCCGATCGAGATGCGTGTGAACGAGATGATCGCCGGCATTCGCGCAGACGTCGGCGTGAAGCTGTTCGGGGACGATTTCGATGTGCTCAAGGCCAAGGCTCGCGAGATCGAGGCTGTGATGAAGGGGATCCCCGGCGCGGCGGACGTATTCGTGGAGCAGCTCACCGGGCAGCCTGTGCTGGAGATCGAGGTCGATCGCGACGCCATCGCGCGGCACGGGATTCCGGCTCACGAGGTGCTTGATGCAATCGCCGCGCTCGGGACTCGCGAGGTCGGGGTCCTGCAGGAGGGCGAACGGCGCTTCCCCATTGCCATATCGCTCGACAGTCGATACCGGACCGACGCCGACGCGGTGGGCCGAATCCTGGTCACGGCGACAAACGGCGACCGCATCCCGCTGGAACGGCTGACCAAGATTCGCATGACGGAAGGGCCCTCCACGATCAATCGGGAGTGGGGTAAGCGGCGGGCAGTTATTCAAGCGAATGTGCGGGGGCGGGACGTCGGGAGTTTCGTCTCTGAGCTGAGAGAGGCGTTAGACGACCAGGTCCCGCTTCCGCCCGGCTACTATGTTCGTTTCGGTGGGCAGTTCGAGCACTTGGAGCGTGCTCGCTCGCGACTCATGATCGTCGTGCCGCTCGCGCTCGTTCTGATCCTGGTGCTTCTCTACCTCTCGTTCCGAAACGTCATGGATGCCGCCACCGTTTTCACGGGAGTCCCCTTCGCTGCGGTGGGAGGTGTTCTGGGCCTTTGGTTGAGGGGAATTCCTTTCAGCATTTCTGCGGCTGTCGGATTCGTCGCGCTGTTCGGCGTCGCCGTTTTGAACGGGCTCGTTCTGGTGTCGACTATCCGTGACTCACTGACTCGGAACCAGTCCATGAGGGAGGCTATCGAGCAGGCCGCGGAGAGGCGACTTCGGCCGGTGCTGATGACGGCTCTCGTGGCGAGCCTGGGGTTCATCCCCATGGCCCTGAACACCGGGATAGGCGCTGAGGTGCAGAAACCCCTCGCCACGGTCGTAATCGGCGGATTGGTTTCATCGACGATCTTGACACTCCTCGTTCTTCCTGTGCTTTACAGCATCCGCGGGAGGATGCGACGGGAAACAGAGAAAGGGCCAGTGGTTGCGATGGGGCCGGCTGAGGCGTCGCGTGCGTGATCAAAGATCCGGGAACTCGAAGCGCTGCTCTCGGTTCTTCTATTCCAAGACGCCTCGATTCCATGGAGGATTCATGCAAGGACTTCGGTTGACTCGCTGGGATGTTACGGTCGCCCTCTCGTTGATCGGTCTCCTTGTCGCCCATTACACAGTGCCTGCGCACGCCGTCTGGATTCACATCGTTCTCTTCTGGTTGTTCCAGATCCCCGTCCTGATCGGAGGCGCAACGCGAGGAGTACGCGGAGGTCTAGCCACTGCCATCTTCATTACGGTGGCGCTCTCCCCGCACGTCCTGGGCTTGAACCACCACCACCATGGTCTTTCGGCGAACGCGATCTGGATGGATCTGGTGAGCCTGTACATAATTGGTGCGCTGACCGGATGGCTTCGAGACCAATGGCGCAGGCAGGCAGAGCACGGTGAGAAAATCCGGGACCTCGAAAACCTCGGCCGACTTCTTACAGCCTTTCGCCGGGATCTCTGCGGTCCAGCAGCCGGCATGCGAGGTCATCTCGTCTCCCTCGAGCCGCTGCAGAGGCGCACGCCGGCCTTGATTCCGGCTGTTCGTGAGATGAGCGCATTCCTCCGATCTCTCGAGATGCTTGCTGATGGACTCGGATCGCTCCGGATCGATCAGAGGATCAGACTCGTCCCGCTGGATGCCGTCATTGCAGCCACGGAGGCGCACTTGCAGCGGATCGGTGCTCCTGTCCCAACCATCAGGGTCTTGTGGCAGTGCAAGCCCCCCTCGATTCCGGCCAGCGTGGTCTCGATCGGCGCCGCGCTCGCCACACTCATCATGCGATTTGCCGGGCCGCCGGAGGAAACCAGCGTCACGATCATGCGGAGACCCGGCTGGGTAGTCTTGGATCTGCGGGCCCGGGGTACTGCACCTTACGAAGGTGCTGTTCCCCCATACTCGCCTGCCGGATCCTATGAAATGGCATGTCAGGTCATCCGTGCCCACGGCGGATTCGTGGAGAATCGATCGCCCGGATTCGAGCTTTCTCTGCTGCGCGTCGGCCTTCCCGCCTTCGTGCGCGTCCGTGTGCGTTCCGGCGCGGTCACGGACAGCAGATCCACCAACTTTGTCGAGACACGGAAGGAATCCGGTGCTCTTGAGAGACCGACGGGAAGGGGACCGCAAGCAGCACGGTTGGCCGACCATCCTGTTAATTCGAGAGCTTCTCGTGAGCCTCGCGAGGGAGAGATGCCTCCAATCAGGAAGACTGCGCGAGAAGGGTGTCTTCCGTCGACGTCGCTCGAACACATTGGAGCGGGCTCTCCTATGAAAGGGGGACTGGTGAGTGGACATGGGCTTCGGACTCGGATCACCCGGCCTGATGCCCCGAAGATGATTGGATCCGACGCCTGGGAGATCTCCGATCGAGACGATTCCAAGGAGGGTTTCCGTTCATGAAGTGGCGTGGTTCCTTCGATCTCCAGTCTACTCTCCTCATAGTCGGTCTTCAATTGGGATTCCAGTCCGCGCTCTGTTGGGCAGGGGACGTCAGCGCTCCGTCAAATGATGGTTCGTTTGCCTGCGTTCCGACGGGCTATTCCGCCCTCGTGACTTGGCCGGACTCCCTGGGACTTCAGTCGGGGGCTTTTCTGCAGCCGAGAGTCTATCCCGAGGTTTCTAGAGCTGACATCTTTCGGGCCTTCGTCGATCGGATGCAAGCGTCCGGGGTTTTCCGGAAGCTGGACGAACGACGACAGGACATCCACGATTTTAGTCTCGTTTTTCACCTCGATCGCGTCGAGCGACGGCCCATTTCCGGGCCCGACGACCTCCTCGTGGAGGCCTTCGTGGATCTCGTAGAGCCCAGGTTCCGACAGTCCCTTTGGTCCGCACCCGTCCGCGTTGTCATAGAGGTGCGCACGCTGAATCCAGCCGTTGCGGTGCAGCCGATCGTTGCTCCCGTCATGGCGAAGCTTGCAGGAACCCGGCTTGCTGACGGGGCGGTCGTCCGGCTCAACCGTTTCCTCAAGGACGGTGGCTTGGGAAAATTGGGGTATGCGAAGAAGCCGGCATGTCCGGCTCGAACGGTGATTGCGGTCATCTCCTCCGGTATCCCTTTTGCGGACGAGGACGAGCTTTTCAGTGCGCTATCCGTGTCCCCTTGCTTAGCGCTCGACCGCGTGGAGGTGGAGCGGTCAGGGGCAGACTCGAGCGCGGGTCTGTTCCTTTGGGCAGTTGCGGACTCCGCGTCACAATCGGTGGTCATTTCGATCCACGACCCAGCAACTGAGCTGGAAATCTACCGGGGTGGTTGGCGGGATGCGGAGACAGCGGGCCGGGATCGAGTCTTGGGGGACATCCTGAACAAGATCACCGCCTATCATCACCGTCTTGGCCCGTGCCTCCATGATAAGTACGCTCGGTAAGACTCCCAGGACGCGCAGGTACCGAGAACGCGTCTGCCTGCAAAGTCCCTCCCTCCGCGGGGACCGTAGCTGTGGAAGCTCGGGTGGAAGCACGCGTCGAATGTGCTTTACAGCGTCCGTTTGTCTTGGGGGATGGTCGACCCCGCATGGCCTGCTTCGATCGCGACTTCGTGTCGTCCGGCGCCAGAACCGTTTCCCCATACGGATTCACTCCGAACACCCTACTCTATTCTGTATGCGGCGGGCGCGTGTCCGCCCTCACCGGGAGGTTTCCAATGCATAAAGGACTCATCGATAGATTGCGCTCTGTAGCGACGTTCGCTTTCGTGGCTTCCATGGTTCTCGCGGCGGCGACGATCTCAGGTTGCAGCGACGACAAGCCCGCGACGGCCACGCAGGATATGCCCGACATCGAGGGAGCCGTCGTTCCCGAAACCGTCGAGGAAGGAGCCCCCATTGACGTGGAGGTCTGGGGCCGAACGCCGGACGAGAGCTGGACCCTGACGGGCTTCAACGTCCAGATCGGCTCAGGAGATCTCGTGACCATCCCGCCGCAGGGGCACCGGACGGGCTCGATGATGGGCCGACGAGGCACCTTCCGCGGGACCGCGACCATGCCTGCACCTATTTCCGGCGCGCACATTGTTCGGGTCGTGGGCGGCACCGGTCCCATGGACTTCCCTATGCACGTCTTTCCGCGCAACGCGCTCGCGAACCTCATCGTTCACGGACCCGGCGGTGCCGGTCATGAGCAGCTCGTGATCGGCCCGGACGGCTGGGCGGTCGCTTTTCGGATGGGCGACGGACCAGCTGTGCGCGTGCAGCTGAGCGTCGCTGCGATCGACAGCGTCCGCGGCTTCTTCCGTGACGCGGGCTTCCTCGACCTCCAAGACCGCTACGTGGGGGATCATTCAATCGATGATGTCCTCTATGAAGTTTCTTACCGCCCGGGCGCCGGCCAGGGGAAGCGCGTGGTCGCGGAAGACCGCCTGGCGCCTGATTCCCTGAAGCGGCTCGTCGAGGACCTACGAGGGCTGCTCGGCCGAATTCTCCAGAACACTCCCACCGCTCCGGCGGTCGTTGCATCGCTCGAGGTCGATCCCGTCTCGGGCGACTCAGGAACCCCACGATCGATCGTGCTGCGTTTGCAGAATCGCTCGGCAATCCCAGTGACGCTCCATTTCCCGACCGCACAGATCTACGATGTCGCGATCATGGACATGCACGGCATGAACGGCGACATGGGCCACGGCGGGATGGGGGGAATGGGTGGCATGGGGGGTGGCCATGATCCTGATTCCCCGCACCTGCTTTGGAACTGGGCGTACGGACGGGACTTCCCGCAAGTACCCACCGACGTGACGTTGCAAGCAGGCGAGGTCGACTCATTCCGAGTGGTGTGGCCCGGCACGACGAACGAGGGCGCGGTCGCCGACACCGGCCTCTACCGGGTCGCGGCGATGGTCCTTTCCCAACCGATGATTCCGACGCGTCAGGCTGAGCTCGTCGTGGGCGCGGTGTCTCTACCTCCGGGTTCTCTGGTCCTAACCTGCACCGTCCGGCCGGAAGCTGGTCCCGCGAGCATGCAGCGGGAATTGCGGTTTATGGTCGATAACCCGACGGACCAACAGATCACGGTCCACTTCCCGAACGGACAGCTCTACGATTTCTCCGTCTTTGATCCGATGCGTATGCGCCCTGGGCCGATGTGGACATGGTCCCGTGGGAGGGTGTTCGATCCCGATCCTGTCGATCGGACGATACCGCCCCATGGCCGTCTCGAGTTCGTGGAGCATTGGGAATGCACGGATTCCGAAGGTGTGCCGGTGCATCCGGGCTGGTATGAGGTTAGTGCCGTTCTGACCGTGGCCGGCATGCCCGCTGTCAGCCGCGCCCGGGTCGAAGTCACCAGGCAGTAGGCTGAACGTCCCCTTTGCCATGGCGGGAGGTCTTGTCGCCGCGGTGATCTTCCGGATGCGCCTTTCGGTATTCGCCGCCTTGCACGCGATAGGGAGCGAACCGGGGCGAACCGGCAACGCGACCCGCGCGCCTCGATCCGCGAACCGGGGCGACTGGGTGGATTGCGCTTCGTCGAGTCTCTTGGGG
The DNA here is from genome assembly GCA_964575675.1 of uncultured bacterium. GTDB lineage: Bacteria > Eisenbacteria > RBG-16-71-46 > CAIMUX01 > VGJL01 > CAZNRY01. The sequence continues at coordinate 562 of CAZNRY010000113.1, read as the reverse complement.
CCAGCGTCCCCGCCGACGCCTCAGGCGGCGAGGACGGCCAGGAAGCCATCCCTGTGCTTGGCCAGCCAGCGGTCGAAGGACTGAAGGTCCGGATAGAGTGAGCGGCACTGCTCGAGATCGTTCATCCGGCTGGGGGTATGGGACCTGTAGAACTCGAACATGTCGGCCAGGTCCTCCGCCCCGGGGAAGCCGAACTTGGCAAAAACCTCGCGCGGGATGTGGCTATAGACGACCTGTGCGCCCAGTTCCTGCGTCATGGCTTCCGCATAATTCGCCGCGGGCTGTTCGTCGCCGACGATCCCGACGGTACGGCCGAGGAACTCCTCTCGATTCTCGAAGATGCGGGCTACGACCCCGCCGACGTCCTCGACAGCGACCGCCGCGAGCGGCGTATTCCCTTGGGGGAAACCGAACGAGTACGCCCCGTCGGATCCCTTCCGCGGCGGGAAGAAGCTGAGGAAGTTCTCGAAGTAGAAGGCGACATGGATGAACGTGGAGGGAATGCCGGCGCTGCGGGCGTGCTCCTCGAGCGCCGCCTTCATCTCGAAGTGGGGGACCTCGA
>CAZNRY010000112.1:0-13725 GCA_964575675.1 uncultured bacterium | reverse complement strand
GCCGCTGAGCGATCTACTGATTCGCATTCTGCCGGAGCCGGAATTCGCGACGCAGTGGGAGACGCGCATCGCTGCTGTGGCGCCGGGCACTTCCTACAGGTTGGATTCGATCGATCTGAACCTGTCGCCTGGGTATCTCGGGAGGCTGACCGAGCGGGTCCGTGGCCTCCTCCACTTCGAGGTCCATCAGGGGCAGAGCCGGCTCGTTGAGCGAGAGATGCCTGTCGATCTCCTCGCCCGCGATGAATGGGGTGGGCTCTCATCCCTGCCGGAGATTATCGCGGCCTTCGTGACGCCCAATCATCCCGTCATAGAACGAATCCTCCGCGATGCCGCGGACATCCTGCTGACCTGGACGCCGGACGGGGATCCGTCCCTCTCGGGCTATCAAAGCAAGGACCCGAAGCGCGTCTATGCGATGGCTGGAGCCGTCTACACGGCCATTCAGCGCCTTGACCTGACGTACATCAACCCGCCCGCGAGCTTCGAGAAGGAAGGCCAGAAGATTCGCCTCCCCGATCGCATTGCGGAGGCGCGCATGGCCACCTGCCTCGACCTCGCGGTCCTTGCGGCGGCCTGCCTGGAACAGGTAGGGCTCAATCCGTTGTTGGTGATCCTCGAGAGCCACGCGTTCTCAGGCCTATGGCTGCAGGAGGAGTGCTTCCCGGAGCCTGTGATTGCGGAGCCGCTTCGGATCAGGAAGCGGGTCGATCTGGGCGAAATCGCCGTCTTCGACCCGACTTGCGTCACGGTGCGGCCGTCCCTGTCGTTCGAGCAAGCGGTGCAGCGAGGCAAACAGCATCTGACCGATCCGGACGCGTTCCAGTGCGCGATCGACATCAAGCGATGCCGGAAGGCCCTGATTCGACCTCTCCCTGAGATGACCGGTGTGGGTGCCATTCCGGCTGCGGTCGGAACCGATGCTTCCGATTCGCCCGTCGAGCCCCGACCCGTTGGTATCCCGGTTCTTGAGCCGCCTCCCGGCAAGCCGGAGGGAGATGCGGCGGAGACGGCGGAGACTCGCCTCGATCGGTGGAGGCGAAAGCTGTTGGATCTGTCTCTGCGAAATCGACTGCTCAACTTCCGAGAGACCAAGAAGACGATCGCGATCCTGTGCCCTGATATCGCGAAGATGGAAGACGCTCTTGCGGATGGCGTGGGCTTCCGGGTCCAGTCCCGCCCGAAAGAATTCACGAGAGATGATCCGCGTGATCCCGAGGCCTTTGCTCGCCGCACCGGCGACGACGCGACCCGGACCTTCCTCACGGCGGAAATGCAGTCCCGGCGCCTCTATACGAATCTCACGCAGGAGGAACTCGCGCGTCGTCTGCTCGAGGTCTATCGCGCCGCCCAGACCGGGATGGAAGAGGGGGGCGCGAGCGCGCTCTATCTCGCCCTTGGCTTTTTGTCCTGGTACGAGACTCACCAAAGCAGTACGCGGCGGTTGGCGCCGATCCTCCTGGTTCCCCTGGAGATCCATCGAGGGTCAATCAATGAAGGGTTCACCTTGCGATTGGGGGACGAGGAACCTCGGCTCAACGTGACGCTGATCGAGATGCTCCGCCAGGATTTCGAGGTCACGATTCCCGGCATCGATCCACTTCCCGAGGATGAGTCGGGCGTGAACGTCCAGTTGGTTCTACACACAATCCGCCAGGCGATCCGCGACATCGACCGATGGGATGTTCTCGAAACCGTGCAGATCGGGATCTTCTCGTTCGCGAAGTTCCTCATGTGGCGGGATCTCTCCGTGCGAGTCGATGACTTGCTGAAGAACGAGATCGTCGACCACCTCGTAAACCACCCCAACGACGCGTTCGACCCTCGTGGTCCCTTCCCCGATTCCGATCGCCTGGACGAGGACCGGTCGCTCGTGGAGACCTTCTGCCCGTTGCCGGCCGACGCATCGCAGCTCGCCGCGGTCTATGCGGCCGCGGACGGCCGGTCCTTCGTCCTGGAAGGGCCGCCGGGCACCGGGAAGTCCCAGACCATCACCAACATCATCGTTCACTGTCTATCCCTCGGGAAGTCGGTGCTCTTCGCCTCCGAGAAGATGGCGGCGCTCAACGTTGTCCATGACCGGCTCCAGAAGGTTGGTCTCGGGCAACATTGCCTCGAGTTGCACTCGAACAAGGCGAGCAAACAGGAGGTTCTCTCTCAGCTCGACCATGCTTTGCGGGCGTGGGGGGCCGTTGCGCCGGAGAGCTGGGAGCGGGAAGCAAGGCGGCTCGAAGGTCTCCGCCGCGAGCTCGATGCGTATGCGCAGGCAATCCACAAGCGACGAGGCACCGGTGAAACCGTCTTCCAGGCCACATCCCACCTGATCGGACTGCGGGACACACCACGCGTCGCGCTCCGCTGGGATTCGCCGGATGCGCTGAGTCCGGAGCAACTCGCCGGCCTTAGAGAAACGGTTCAGCGATTGAAGACGGCGAGTAGCGTGCTCGGAAACGTCCCGGAGAATCCCTGGTCGGGGGTGCGCCGGGCCGAGTGGACGCCGATCTGGGAGCAAGAGGTGGGTGCGGCCATCGGGGTCTTCAAGGCGGCCACCGACGTGCTCGAGAGAAGCGCGGAGGGCGTCTCGAGCGAGTTCTCGCTGAGCAACGCCGGCTGGTCTCCTGACGACTTGGGCCGGATGGATGATCTGGCGGCCCTGTTCCTCGAAGCCCCTGTTTTGCCGGCAGAGCTCGTGACCACGCCGGACTGGAAGCCGGTTCGGGAAGAACTCCAGAGCTGGATTGATCACGGGCGCCGTCGCGATTCCCTGCGGAAAACGGTCTACGCGCGGTTTGCTCCGGCGGTCGTGTCCCTCGATCTCGATGCCCTGAAAGAACGATTCGAGTGGGCGGGCAGATCCTCGTGGCCTCTTTCCTGGTGGAGACGTCGGGGTGTCCGTGGCGCGCTCAAGACAGTCTCGTTGAAACGCGAGGCGCCGAGCACTGCGGAGATCCCCGAGATCATCCAAACCGCGCAATCCCTGCGCTCCGAAGAGCAGGCCCTCGTGCAGGCTGGTGACAAGGCTCGCGGCATGCTCGGCTCCTTGTGGGCACAGGGAGAGGCCGACTGGGAGGGTCTCGAGGGCCTTGGAACGTGGGTCGATCGACTCCGCGCCCTTGCTGAGAAGATCGGTTCAGGGCGTCCCGAACAGGCAACGGAACTGAGATCGCGCTGGTCCGCGATCCTGGCCGCAGATCGGGCCGCGCTCTCCTCGGGAGGAGCGATCGCTGAGGGGTTGACTGCTTTCAGGTCGGCCCACGCGGCTTTCCTTCAGCAGCGAGAGCGTGTGGGCACGTTGCTCGATTGTGATGCGGAATCAGTCTGGGGGAAGAACACCGATCCGGGTTCCATCGAGACCGCCAAGCGAAGGGCGGATGGTTGGTCCTCTTCCATGCCCAGTCTCCGCAACTGGTGTGCATGGAGAAGGATTCGCGAGGATGCCATTCGCGCGAATCTCGAGCCACTGGTGACGGCTCACGAGAGTGGGTCGTGCCAGGCTCGCGACCTGCCGGACGCCTTTGAGCGCGGCTACTACGAGTGGTGGCTCGCGGCGGTCGTGAGTGGCGAACCGATCTTGTCGCAGTTCTTCAGCCCCGAACACGAGCGGAGGATTCAGCAGTTCCGCGATCTGGATGATCAGTACATGAAACTGACGCGCCAGATCGCCAGCGCCCGCCTGGCGGCGAAGATTCCCGCGTCGGGAGTGAACGATCTGCCGAATTCGGAGATCGGGATCCTCAAGCGCGAGATTGCGAAGAAGCGCCGCCACCTATCGGTGCGGAAGATCTTTCAGACGCTCCCCAACCTGTTGCCTCGCTTGAAACCCTGCGTTCTCATGAGTCCCTTGTCGATAGCCCAGTACCTCGATGCCACCTACCCGCCATTCGACATCATCGTCTTTGACGAGGCATCGCAGATCCCCGTCTGGGACGCCGTCGGCGCGATCGCAAGAGGGAAGCAGGCAGTGATCGTCGGGGATCCGAAGCAACTTCCGCCCACCAATTTCTTCCAGCGTCTCGACAGTGAGGAGGGGGAGGACGCTGAGCCTGAGGGGGTTGAAGACCTCGAGAGCATTCTCGATGACTGCATGAGCGCCCGCCTTCCCTGGCTCGCGCTCAACTGGCACTACCGCAGTCGTCACGAGAGCCTGATCGCCTTCAGCAACTACTACTACTACGAGAACCGGCTCCTCACGTTCCCCTCGCCCTACCGCGATGGAATGGGCGTATCGCTCCGCAGCGTTGCGAGCGGCGTGTATGACCGAGGAAAGTCCGCTACGAACAGGGGAGAGGCGGATGCGATCGTCACCGAGATTCTCCAGCGCCTGCGGGATCCGGAGCGCCGGATGTGGTCGATCGGGGTGGTCGCGTTCAGCCAGGTTCAACAGACCTTGATCGAGAACCTTCTCGAGAAGGCGCGACAGGATCACCCGGACGTCGATGCCTACTTCGCCGAAGACCATCCGGAGCGCGTGTTCGTCAAGAACCTCGAGAACGTCCAGGGAGACGAGAGGGACGTGATCCTGTTCTCGATCTGCTACGGACCGGATCTCGCGGGTCGGGTGGCCATGAACTTCGGTCCAATGAACCGGGAGGGTGGTGAGCGTCGACTCAATGTGGCGATTACGCGGGCACGCAGGGAGGTGATCGTCTTCTCGACGCTGAAGGCCGACCAGATCGACCTGACGAAGACGCGAGCAAGAGGTGTCGCCGACCTCAAGCGGTTCCTCGAATACGCTTCCCGTGGGATGTCCGCGATCGCCGGCGCGGTGACAAATGAGGCCGGCGGCGAGTCTGAATCGCCGTTTGAGAGCGCGGTCTACGATGCCCTGGTAGTCAAGGGCTGGGAGGTCCACAAGCAGGTTGGATGTGCCAAGTACCGGATCGACCTGGCAGTTGTGGACCCGGAGGCGCCGGGACGCTACCTGCTCGGGGTCGAGTGCGACGGCGCCAACTACCACCGCGCGAAGACAGCCCGCGACCGGGACAAACTCCGTGAGGGGGTCCTCCGAGGCTTGGACTGGCAACTTCACCGGATCTGGTCGACGGATTGGTGGACAGATCCGCAGAAGGAGATCGCCAAGCTGGAGGGGGCGCTCCACGTGGCCAAGTCGGCGGCTAAGCGGCCGCCCGTGCAGGTGGGGGAAGGCGGTGGGGTCGGGGCGGGTGCGGGTAGCGCGGATGGGGCCGGCGCAGATGCGCGGAGCAAGAGTGCGGCCGGGGCGGATGCAAGCAACGCCGGAGCGCCCGGCGCAGATGCGTCGAGCAAGAGTGCGACCAATGCAGACAACGTCGCGCCGACTGGCAGCAAGATTGCCTCCATGGCGCCATCGACGCCTGCGCCCGCAACTCCGGTCGCCGCTCCTCTGTCGCCTCAGAGGCCCGACGCCATCGTCTACTCTGCATTCCCGACGAAGCTGATTGTAGGATCGCAGGTCGAATTCTATGAGCCCTCATCGAATTACCTCATACGGCAGAAGGCAATCCTCGTGGTCCAGCACGAGGGCCCAGTTAGCCTCGAGCTCGCCACACGGCGTGTCGCATCTCACTGGGATCTGGACCGGATTCACGAGAAGGCGACGAAGCGCGTGCTGTCTCTCATCAGAGGGACCGACATCATCATCGAGTCCTCGGAGGCAGGCACATTCCTTTGGCCTAGCGGCGTCGATCCCGCGGCGTATGCAGTGTTCCGTGTTCCGGGTGACGATCCGATGTCGGCTCGCAACCCCGAGGACCTGCCCTTGCAGGAGCTCGCGAACGGCGCGCTCTCCGTACTGCGGGAGAACATCAGTGCGCCGGAGGACGACGTCCTCCGAGGGACAGCTCGTCTCTTCGGCTTTCGAAGGTCGGGTCGGATCGTCACGTACCGCATGCAGGCCGGAATCGAGCTTCTGGTCCAGAGGGGCCTGGCTGTTAGAAACGGGGAAATGCTCACGATTCGGGAGGAAGGGAGTTAAAGGGGGTTCTCCTGGCCCAGAGAGAATCGCAATTCTGCGCCCCGCGAGCGTCCGGGCAAGCCCGGCGTGGATGATGCGATTCGTCTTGATCGTCGGAATCGCTTCTTGTCGCGTCGATCGAGCGTCTTCCTCTGGCCGTCTCATCTCACCGTCGGCTGGCTCGCAGTTGGCTTCTCTCCTCGTTCCGCGTGATCGGAACAGCCTCCCGCGCGATTTCAATCATCCATTGACCGAGGTATGACACGAGTTATACTCACATCATGAAAACCGCCATATCCATCCCGGATTCGCTCTTCTCCGCCGCTGATCGTCTCGCGATGCGGCTCGGGATTTCCAGGAGCCGGCTTTACCAGACGGCGCTTCGGGAGTTCCTCGATCGTCACGGGACCATCGGCGTGACCGAGGGGCTCGACCGCCTCTACGCGGATGAGAATCAGGAGTCCCGCCTGGATCCGATCCTTGGGCAGCTGCAGAGCACAACCATCTCTGGCGAGGAATGGTGATGCGGCAAGGAAATGCAATGCAGCGCGGCGAAGTCTGGTGGGCGGGGCTACCTGCGCCGAAAGGCTCCGAGGCCGGATACCGAAGGCCCGTAGTCGTGGTTCAGTCGGACGCGTTCAACCGCAGCAGGATTCAGACGGTCATCGTGGCCGCGATCACGTCCAATCTCAAGCTCGCCGAGGCGCCGGGGAACTTCAGTCTCTCTCGAGCCCAGAGCGGTTTGCCGAAGGAGTCGGTCGTAAACGTCTCCCAACTCATCACGCTGGATCGGTCGGTCCTCGCGGAGCGGATCAAACGGCTGCCCGCGCGACAGCTCGCCGCTTTGGACGCGGGCCTGCGGCTCGTCCTCTCGCTTGGCGCCGCCTGAGTCCTCCATCCTCGCGGCCGGAGACCCCTCTCCAGCCGGTGCCCGAACCCCACCCGGTCCGTCGGAACACGGCCTTGACAACCTCGGGACAGGGTGTAATCTAACGACTAGACCGATTGGTCTAGTCGAGAAACACCAACTTGGAAGAGGAGAAACTACCATGCGGGTAGAGAAGGATAAGGTCGACGTTCAGCTGGAGATTCCGGGTGCCGTGATCCGTCAGCGGAAAAACTTTGGCGACGCAGGCGGGTTCGGCACGATTAGCGGCGAGTATTTCACCCTCTCCGCGGGGGTCGATACCACCCCGCTCTTTCAGGGACTGGAAGGCGATCTCTGCCAGTGTCCCCACTGGGGCTACGTCCTGCGCGGGCAGGTCACCACGACCGATGCGAAAGGCGCCCGCGAGACGGTCAATGCGAGTGACCTGTTCTACTGGCCTCCCGGGCACAATGTGAGGGTCGACGCTGACGCGGAGATCGTCATGTTCAGTCCCCAGCGAGAGCACAGTCACGTCATCCAGCACATGATCGCGAAGGTGAAGGGTTAGCTCGTTTTGGAATCTGGGCGCGGCGCGCATGGTCGATGTCTGAGAGGACCGGCGTGCGCGCCGCCGCGCCATCCCGAATGACGCATTCGACCAAGCAGCGCCTCCTCAATGCCGGCTTGGCCATGCTTCTGGAACATGGCTACAACGGCATGGGTGTCCAGGCCCTCCTGAAGGCCACGCGTATCCCGAAGGGCTCCTTCTATCACCACTTCAAGGACAAGGAGGACTTCGCGCTCCAGGTCATCGATCAGTATATGGGGGGAGGCCATGCGGACCTCGACGCCTGCCTCGGTGACCAGGGTCGGCTGCCGCTCGATCGAGTGCGTCGCTTCTTCGAGATGACGCAGCAGCACTATCAGACAGAGGGCTACATGGGTTGCCTGCTGGGCGGACTCGGACAGGAACTATCGGGCGTGAGCGATGTCTTCCGGAGCAAGATCGACGAGTGCTTCTCCAAGATCGCCGACCGTATGGCCGTCTGCCTGGACGAGGCGAGGCAAAGAGGCGACATCCCAGCCGATTCCGATGTCCACCACATGGCGAGCCTGCTGGTCGACTGCTGGGAAGGCGCAGCGCTTCGGAGCAGGCTGCGGCGGGATCCGGCACCACTGAGCGCGATGCTCGACTTCTACTTCCGTTCGGCTGCCGCTCGCTGATACCGCCTGCCGGTGGACCCGTCGAACGGACGCGTTCAACCGCAGCAGGATTCAGACGGTCATCGTGGCCGTGATCACGTCCAATCTCAAGCTTGCCGAGGTGCCCGGGAACTTCAACCTCTCTCGATCCCAGAGCGGCTTGCCGAAGGAGTCGGTCGTAAACGTCTCGCAACTCATCACGCTGGATCAGGCGGTCCTCACGGATCGGATCAAACGGCTGCCCGCGCGACAGCTCGCCGCCTTGGACGCGGGACTGCGGCTTGTCCTCTCGCTCGGCGCCGCCTGAGTCCCGACATCCCGGCGCGGTCCACCTCATCGAGTCGCCCTCGCGCCCGCGCCCATTTTAGCCCGACCCCACCCTTGACACCGCTCATCCCGTGCCCGAGCATCCCGTGTTCGCCAATCAGAGAACGAACGACTGTCCCGGACAACACACTGGTGCCTTGGGGCATCAGAGGAGGAACATCCATGGCTGACAATCTCGAAACGATTCGTAGCGCATACGATGCTTTCGCCCGAGGGGACGTGCCGGCGGTTCTTGCGGTGCTAGCGCCCGACGTGAGTTGGACCGAGGCCGAGGGCTTCCCGTATGGGGGTACCTATTCGGGTCCGGACGCGGTTCTCAAGGGTGTGTTCATGAGGCTCGGAACAGAGTGGGATGGCTTCTCGGCTGTTCCCCACGAGTTCATTGCCCAGGGCGACACCGTTGTCTCGCTCGGCCAGTATGGCGGCAAGTACAAGATCACCGGCAAGAGCTTCTCAGCTCCGTTCGCGCATGTGTGGAATTCCCGGAACGGGAAAGTCGTGAGGTATCGCCAGTACACCGATACCGTTCTTGTTCGAAACGCATTGAAGTAGGGAGGACGGCGGCGGCGTATCGAGGTTAGGCGCCGGTCGGGCCGACATAGATGTTTCATCGCGATGTGCTCCCAGGTCGATGCAGGGGATACTCGAATGGCACCTAAACTTGTGTTCGATCGAGAGATCCTCGCGGAGGTTTGTCGCCGACACCACATTCGCCGACTCTCCCTGTTCGGCTCCGTCCTCGCAGGAACCGACCGACCGGACAGCGATGTGGACCTCCTCGTTGAGTTCGAACCAGGGAAGGCCCCGGGGTTAATGGGCCTCGCGGGCATTGAGGCGGAGCTTTCGGCTTTGCTTGCTCGGCGGCATGTGGACCTACGAACGCCGAACGATCTGAGCCCCTACTTCCGCAACGAGGTCGCCCGCGAGGCAGTGGTGGTGTGGCAGGCCTGAAACTCATCGAGCCTAGAATTCCTGTATCATCGCTAAGAAGCAAACCCCCAACCCCAACCACCCCACGGGAGTCACGATGCCTCCGACCGATCTCACCCGTCTCGCCCGCCGCCCCCTCCAACCCGACGACGTCTGGCAGGGCGGTCTGTTCCGCATGCCTTCCTGGATCATGGAAGGGCCCGGCGGCAAACCGTACCGCCCTTGGACCGCGTGCTGGGTGAATGCCGTCTCGGGCGTCGCCATGCCGCCTTGCATCTCGGAGGAGCGGGGCAAGGATCCGGCCATCCTCCTCGATGCGCTCGTTCAGGGCGCCGAGCATCGCAGGTGGGGCGGGCATCGTCCGGGAACGCTCCTGGTCGCCGACGCGGATGTCGCGGCCTTCCTCCGGTCCGCCCTCGCCGGCCTCGACATGGAGGTTGAGGTGCACGAACCGCTCGACATGTTCGACCACTTCATCGGCGAGATGATGAGCGCCGGCTTCTCGGGTGACGACATCCCCTCGCTCCTCGACGGCAAGAAGGTCACCGTGGATCAGGTGCGGTCCTTTGCCGGAGCCGCCGTCCAGTTTCATCGCGCCGAGCCGTGGGAGCGCCTCGACGATTCCGATCCCATCCAGGTCAAATCCCCCCTGGGCAAGAAGGGGCTCTCCTTGGCGACGATCATGGGCTCGGGTGGAGAGGAGTTCGGGATCGCTTTCTTCGAGTCGCGCGAGCAGTACGACTCGATGATGGCCGGCGAGCCGATCGGTGCCGTCATCCGTCTTCAAGGCTACTGGTCCGTAACCTTCGTCCCCGGCCATGACCTGCCGATCCGGGACCACGATCTCTGGGAGGATCACGACCTCCCGCTCGCCGGCGATGACCTCTACCCTCTGCCCATCGGTCTAGGCCCGCGCGATCGCGTGCAACGCCCCGATTCGGCGACCCTGTCCTACCTGGAAGCGCTCCTGCGCGCGATTGCCGATACGACCGAGGATGAGATGGACTCCGGTCGCTGGAAGAAAGAGGTGGCGACCTTCATCGGTTCGACGGCCGTGGAGCTGTCCCTGTCGGATCTGCTGAAGCCGCCCGCGCGCGCCCGCAGGCAGGGTGAACCCCTCGCCACAGATCCCCGGGCTCTTGAGGCGATGATGGCGGGCATCCACCGCTTCGCGATGTCGCAGGATCTCGGCTCGATCGAGGAGCTAAACGCGGCGATCGGCGAGAAGTTCGGCGGCAAGTCGATCGATGAGATTCCCAGCTCCGCCACGGCCCCGCTCGATCGGGCGCAGGAGCTCGCGTACAAGGCTTTCGGCGCCCAGGGAAGGTTGCGCCTCAAGCTCGCCCGCCAAGCCCTTGCGGTCTGTCCGGATTGCGCCGATGCGTACGTTATCCTGGCTGAACGCGCCAGGCGGCCGGAGCGCGCGAGGGAGCTCTACGCGCAGGGCGTTGCGGTGGGGGAGCGGGCCATTGTCTCCTTCGACCCGCAGCGGCGTGAAAAGGTCGAGTGGGCCGACCTTCGATGCCGTCCTTACCTGCGGGCGCGCATGGGGCTCGCGGATACGTTGATTGAGCTGGAGGATCGCGAGGGCGCGGTGGCCGAGCTCTATGAGCTCCTGCGCCTCGATTCCGAGGATCATCAGGGAGCGCGCGACGAGATCGTTCCGCTCCTCCTCGATCTCGGCCGCGACGGCGAGGCCGGAGAGGTGCTGGACCACTTCGCCGGCGAAGTCTCGGCGCTCTGGCCGTACGTGCGTGCGCTGCTGGCGTATCGCGCGAACGGGGATTGCACGGAATCGGCCAAGCTTGCGGCTGCCGCGGTCAAGGCGAATCCTCACATGTGGAAGTACCTGACCGGAGCACACGAGCTCCCCGTGGATGTGCCGTCGAGGTACGGGCTGGGAAGCCGGGAGGAGGCGGTTGTGTACGCGCTCAATCTGGCCCCGGTGTGGCAAGCGACGCCAGGAGCGGCCGAGTGGTTGCGCTCGTGCGCGCGGGCGAAAAAGCCGGGGAAGTCCGGTGCGCCGCGGGGGAAGACCGGTACTACGGCGGGGAGCAAGCCTGGTGCGTCGGTGGGGAAGTCAGTCACCTCGGCGGGGAAACCCGTTGCTCCAGGAGGCAAGCCAGCGCCGCCGCCGGGCAAGCCTCGTGCCGGCCGGAGGCGATAGCCCGTATCCCGATCACGCGGCCCGCACCTTCTGCCCGATCCGGACCTGACGCCAGGCCCCGAGCATCGGCGGCGATGAACGATGACCCGGATCGCAACCCGATCGCATGGTGCGAACCTCGACGCGGCAACAGTCCCACTCCCACCCTTGACACCGCTCTCCCCGTGCCTGAGGATCCCGTGTTCGCCAATCAGAGAATGAACGACTGTCCCGGATGACACGCTGGTGCATTGGGGCATCAGAGGAGGAACATCCATGGCTGACAATCTCGAAACGATTCGTAGCGCATACGATGCTTTCGCCCGAGGGGACGTGCCGGCGGTTCTTGCGGTGCTAGCGCCCGACGTGAGTTGGACCGAGGCCGAGGGCTTCCCGTATGGGGGTACCTATTCGGGTCCGGACGCGGTTCTCAAGGGTGTGTTCATGAGGCTCGGAACAGAGTGGGATGGCTTTTCGGCTGTTCCCCACGAGTTCGTTGCCCAGGGCGACACCGTTGTATCGCTCGGCCAGTATGGCGGCAAGTACAAGATCACCGGAAAGAGCTTCTCGGCTCCGTTTGCGCATGTGTGGAATTTCCGGGACGGGAAAGTCGTGAGGTATCGCCAATACACCGATACCGCGGTGGTTCGAGACGCAGTGAGGTAGTGGCGGACGGCTGCCGAGACTCACACGGCCCGCGTCTGCAGCCCGGTCCCAAGCCCCGGCAGCGGTCCGCGAAGATCGAGATCCCAATCCGATCACGCGGCCCGCACCCGCTCGAGCGCGACGGTGAGCCGGAAGCCACCGGCCCGAGCGATACGATCCAGCAGGGGTAGGCTGGGTATGCCTCCCCGACGCCCTTCCATCCTTGCGATCACCGATTGAGTGGTGTGTGCCTTCTCGGCGACCTGGGTCTGCGTCAGCCCGGCGTGTCCACGCGCTGCGGCAAGAGCGATGCCGATCTGGTCGCGGAATCTCATGTGGTCGTAGTAGAAGCGGACTTCGGCATTCCGCAGGAGACGGTCGTGGACCTTCCTCATCGGCAGAGTCGCCGCCCTCTTGGCGGCTCGCCGTTTTGGCTTCGTCGGTGTCTTCACTTTTCGCCGACTGAGCTCTGTCGCCGTCCTGCCGGCTCGCCGTTTCGGTTTTGTCGCCGTCCTGCCGGCTCGTCGTTGCGGCTTCGTCGCTGTCTTCGATTCTCGCCGACTGAGCTCTGTCGCCGTCCTGCCGGTTCGCCGTTTCGGTTTCGTCGTCATCTTAGGATCTCCCTCATCCGCCGCTCAGCGGCCTCGATCTCGATCCGCGGTGCCTTCTTGGATCTCTTCTCGTAGCCGTGCAGCAAGATTATTTCCTCGTCGGTGCTGGCCGCTTGTCGCCTCTTCCGGATCATCCAGCCCTCAATCCTCAACACGATCGAGCGCGGTGAGGATGGCCGTCGCCGAGCGGATCCGGATCTCCCATACTGTGCCACGAATCATCCGGAAGCTGACCCCTGGAGCATCAAGTCCGCAATCGTCAACACGCTCTAGCGCGGTGAGGGTGGCGGCTTGGGTCTTCGCAGGCAGCCCTGCGATGAAATCGGCGACAGGCTGTCGACATCCCGAAGTCGTGCAATAGAGGACGTGCATGGGCATTATAGCACGGGTGCTATATCCGCGAAGAAGCAATAGCCGCAGGACGCATCTCGGCGCCGGGCTGCCAACGGTCGGCGATTCGCGTGTGGTCCTCCGAGCTATGGCAAGTTGATCCATCAGTGGGCAGCATGCGCAACACCGGTTGCACAAGGTATACCGAGCAACGACGCATAGTGCGGCCCCATCAGCGTGGGCAAATAGCAGAGGCCTTTGGGCAGAGGGATGCGGCGCCGCGAGGAGTGGGTGGCCCTCATATCGCGGGTGAGGTATGCGACATGCGATTGGTGGGCAGCCCTCGCGTCGGGAGTGAAGCAGGCGACGTAGCGAATAGTCGGCGTCTCTCATGTCGGGGGTGAAGCAGTCGACGTAGCGAATAGTCGGCGTCCCTCACGTCGGGGGTGTCGCGATTTCGCCGCTGTCCCCGTCCACCGCTCGACGCCGTGTGAAGATGTCATTGCCCTGCCGAGTGCGCGTTGATCCGCATCAGGTCAACTATTGTGTTATCAATCTGTTACGACGACCCTTCAGTCATCCCTTTTCCACCACAGCACCGAACGTGTGTTCGCATGCTTCTTGCTTCGGATGTGCGCGGGGCCTTGCCCTTTGCCGGGCGCGAGGTGGCCTCCGCATCACCCCTGTCTTGATGCGGATTCCCCATGGAGGGACAAGTCGGTGGAACGCAGCC
>CAZNRY010000111.1:0-13746 GCA_964575675.1 uncultured bacterium | reverse complement strand
TGAACGAGGGTGATTCGGGCACTCGAGGCCGCCGTGCCGTGATCGTGATCTCGGACGGGACCGGGGTCACGGGTGAACGCGTGGTCCGCGCTGCCCTGACACAGTTCGATTCCGAATCGGTCATCGTCCGCCGGATCTCGAAAGTCCGGGACGCGACGATGATCGTCGCGGCAATCGAGGAGGCTGCGCGCTCCCAGGCGCTCGTGGTCTACAGCCTCGTTTCGCCGGAAGATCGGAAGACCCTGTTCCACGAGTCCCGGCGTAACCATCTCCAACCGATCGATCTGCTCGGCCCGATCCTGCGCCGGCTCTCGGATGTGCTGGATGCATCCCCCCGCGCGGAGCCCGGCCTGTTCCACCAGCTCGACCGTGAGTACTTCAGCCGGATTGAGGCGATCGACTTCGCCATCAAGCACGACGACGGAAGGCGCACGGACGACCTGGATGCAGCCGATCTCGTGCTGGTGGGCGTTTCGCGGACGTCGAAGACGCCCCTCTCGATGTTCCTGGCCTACAGGGGATGGAACATCGCAAACGTCCCGATCGTCTTGGGAATCTCCCCCCCTCCTGAGCTTTTCTTGCTGCCCCGCGAGAAAGTCGTCGCCTTGACCGCACGGCCCTCCTGGCTCGAAGGGATCCGACGCGAGAGAGCGCACCGACTGTCGCGGGATCTCTCGCTCGACTACTGGGATCTTTCGCACATCCGCGAGGAGCTCGCATGGTTCCGGCAGATCGTCGAGCGCGGCGAATGGAGGATCGTCGATGTGACCCAGAAGGCCGTGGAGGAAACCGCGGCCGAAGTCGTCGCCCTACTGCGCGAGTAGCAGCCCCGCCGGGACGGACGCGCTAACCCCGGGCGGCTCGCCGCCCCTCTCATCGCTCCATTCGATGCCCCCTCCGAGGGGTGCAGGCCACCTGAAGATCTCGTTGAAGAACTGCGTCATCGCCCCCCAGGACCGCTTGTCGGCCGCCTCGTTGTACGCCGCCCCCTTGGAATTGTCGCTTCCCGCGTCCGGCCTGGTGAAGCTGTGGACGGCGCCCCCGTAGCTGACCAACGTCCAATCGACGCCGGCCCTGCGCATTTCGTCCTCGAACGCAACCACCTGCGCCGGGGGGACGTAGGGATCATCGGCCCCGTGGCAGATCAGGACTTTCCCCTTGATGTTCTTCGCGTCGTCGGGATTGGGCGTGTCGAGGTTGCCGTGGAATACCACGACCCCCGCGAGATCCGCCCCCGCTCGCGTCAGCTCAAGCGCCACGCCGCCCCCGAAGCAGTAGCCGATCACAGCGATCCTCTTGGGATCGACGATCTCGAGCTTCCTCAACTGCTCCAAGCCGGCGACGGCGCGCGCCCTCATGAGCCCGCGATCGGCCCTGTAGATGCCGGCCTGCTTCGCGCACTCCTCCTGCGTCTTGGGACGGACATCTCTCCCGTACATGTCCAGCGCGAAGGCGACGTACCCCTGCGCGGCGAGCATCTCCGCCCGCCCCTTCGCGTAGGACCCCACACCCGTCCAATCGTGCACGACGAGCACGCCCGGGCGGGGTCCCGTCCGTTCATCGTCGTACGCCAGAAAGCCCTGGAGTCCGGCATCGCCGTGCGCGTAGTCGACGGTCTCCGTTCGGACACTGCCCTGCGCGTGCGCGGTCCACGCCATGCCGATCGCCAGGGGAACAAGGAACTTCATGGCCAGCCGCCTCCTTCCCTCGCCCGTTCCCAACAACGCTCCGTTTGCTTGATGCATCTCGACCTCCTCCACCGACGTCGCCTTGACCGGATGTCCGAACGTCACGCGAGGTCGAAGAGGAGAATCTCCGCCGCCTCGACGCCGCTAAGGGCAACAGAGGGCTCCTCGCTCACCGCCGCGCCGTCTCCCTGTCGAAGAAGGCGGTGGTTGACGGTGATCGAACCGCGGGCGACCTGGACCCATGCGTGCCGGCCGGCCTGCAAGGATTGTGCGACCTCCTCGCGCGGGCCAAGGATCGAGGCGAATAACCGCGCATCCTGATGGATTCGGACCGACCCATCCGCGCCGTCGGGCGATGCGACGAGCCGCAACCGTCCCCTCTTCTCCTCGTCCGGATACTCCCTCTGGTCGTAACCGGGAGTTATCCCCTTCCGCTCGGGAAGGAGCCAGATCTGAAGAAGGTGAACCCGCTCTGTCTTGGAGGGATTGGACTCGCTGTGCGTGATTCCGGTTCCCGCACTCATCCTCTGGACCTCTCCGACCCGGATCATGGAGCCGTTGCCCATGCTGTCCCGGTGCTCAAGGACGCCCTCGAGCACGTAGGTGATGATCTCCATGTCCCTGTGGGGATGGGTTCCGAATCCCTGGCCCGGCTGGATGAAATCCTCGTTGAGCACCCGAAGGCTGCGGAAGCCCATCGCCTCGGGGTCAACGTAGTCGGCGAAGGAGAACGAGTGCCTGGTGTCGAGCCAGCCGTGGTCGTATCGACCGCGGTCCCCGGCGAGACGGATCCTGATCATGCCGACTCCTTTCCCTCGATTCCCGCCCCCGTGGGCGTCAGATCAACCAGGCGTAGCCGATTTTGCCGAAGAACGTGCGATCCATCTGACGGATCTCATGGCCCTGATCGCCGCTGCGCGTCTCGGAGTAGCCGAGATAAAAGACCGTCTGCGGATTGATCTTGTAAGACAGCAGGACCTGCGAGAAGAGTTCGTGGTATCCGGGAGGCATCGCGAACGTATACTGCTTCTGCTGGAATGACACATCCGTGTACTGGACAAGCGCCCGCGCGAAGGTCCGGACGTTCATCTGGTAGACGATTCGCGATTGGACGAGGTTCGCAAGATAGAGCCTCTTGCCGTTGTCGTCGAGCTTCATGGCTTCGTAAGTATGATCGACAAAGAACTGGAAATGCCGGCCGACATCGAAGGAGAACCCGGGGCCGCCCCAGTGCTTCTTCCCGGCCCTGCCGTTGTCGTAGTCGATCGCGTCGCCGTAGGCCACGACACCCCAGAAGTTGAAACGGCCCGTCGGGCGAGCGCCGAATCGGAGCTGGTACCAGTTCTGGTCGTAGTAGGCGTGGCGGTAGGAGAGCGAGTCGGAGCGCTCGTAAGAGAAATACCGTTCTCTCCTCCGCTCGTAGACGGGCCGCAGATACGACTGCATCCGTCCCTGTAGGTTGGCCACAGCCTCGAGGTTGAGATCGGTCAGGATTCCGTCATGGTCTTCCACCCGGGACGCTTCGACGCCCGTGTTGATCTGGTTGAACCAGCTTCCACCGCGGCCGTACCACACGTGCTCGAACTCGCCTGCGACCTCGCGCGTGTCGACGCGTGGAACGAACCCCGCATCGGCCCGGAAATCCTTCCCGAGATCGGCGTATGAGACCGACCAGTTCCAGTTCCGGCTTCCATGGTCGTATCCTAGGGCCCCCGCCACACCATCGAATGAACCATCCGGCTGGGGGTTCTCGTCCGCGAGGTCCGCGACGGCCGCGTCGGGATAGCGCGTCGACGAGCCGAGGAACTGGAAGCGCACGGTCTCGGTCTCACCGAGCCGGAGGTGTCCGTCGGCGCCCGCGACGCGGTTGTGATAGTCCCCCGCCTCGCGATCGGTCGCGAGGATTCCGAGCGTCGAAGAGGACCCGATGTCCCTCCGGTAACGGAGGACGGCCCCCGTCACCTCGCGCTCGAGCGACGCGTCGTCCGAACCCTGGTTCGATGGGAAGAGCAGGTTCAGCCGCTGATCGCGCGTCATGAAGACGCCGATCGCGTTGCTCGCCTCCTTCCCCGTCGCCTTGAGCCCCCAGATCGGATCGGCCACGGTTCTCGTATGCACCGCCGTGAAGGCGGTCCGGAAGAAGTCGGCTCCCTCGAGGAAGAGCGGCCGCTTCTCATCGAAGTAGAGCGCGTAGCGCGTGTTCACGTTGAGTTGCGCAGCGTCCGCCTCGACTTGTGAGAAGTCCGGATTCACGGCCGCGTTGATGCTCAGGTTCGGCGTCGCGCCCCACCGCATGCTGACCCCCGCATCTCCCTTGAGGGGGCCGTTTCGCATCGCGGCATCCGCGTGTTCATCCCGCAGATCCATCCGGTGCATGGTGACTGTCGGATCGAACTCTAGGCTCCGGCCCGGCCTGATGCCGGCGAAACCCGTCACCTTCGGGTACTGGCAGATCGTGCAGCTCCGGTTCCGGTCGTATGGCGCGGAAGCGATCTGATGCCGCACGTCCCGCGGGTAGTTGCGGAACAGGGTCATTCCCCATGTCTGTACCCCCTGCGCGCGCGGAAAGCGGAGCGAGGCGAACGGGATCGCCATCTCGACGATGTAACCGTCGTCGGTCAGCTTTCCTTGCGTGTGCCAGATCGCGTCCCATGTGGTGTCCTCGGGTTCGCCCTCTCCGTCCGCCACGTCGCTCCTGGAGATGTCCGTCTGGACGCCCAGCGGATTCACGAGGAACTCGAACGCTCGGCGCTCGTCATTGAACGTGTCGATAAACACGCCGACGGCATCGTCGGCTTGGTGGGCGTCCCGATCGGTAACGCGCGCGCGGATCTCCTCGGGCCGCGGGTCCACGGCGTGGAACCCGAGATAGAGGTGGTGATCGTCGTAGGCAATCTTACAGTCGGTGCTGACGGGAGCCGGAATGTTCTCCCCCGGCATGATCTCGTAGGGAAGATCGACCGTCAGGGCCCCGAGCCACCCCTCGTCATCGAGCGAGCCATCGATGCGGATCGTCGATGGGGTTCGCGTCACGTTGAGCGCAGGCGCCCGGCTTTCTTCCGGACGTTCTTCCGCCCGGGAGGAGAGTGGCGCGCTGATCGCTCCGGCGATGAGCGCGATGAACGGCAGGGCGAAGGAAAGAGAGATCACCCCGGCCACCCGCCGGATTGGATACCGACCCCTCGTCTGGAGCGAGTCTCTTCTCAGGGTTATATTGTTCGTGGTCAATGTGTTATGCTCTTTTCATCGCGTCAGCGCCCATTCGGTGCGCCTTCCGTCGATCCCGCTCGGGCGCCCCGATCGAACCGCCGCGACATCCGGGCATTCTACGCAGAGTCGGCCGCCGCGGCTGCTCAAAAAGGGCCTGGTCATCGGAGCCAGACGGGAACCATCTCTGCGGCCCGGGAGCGGGATCCGATTCCGGCCACGGTCGGCGCACCGCGACGTTCATCGCTTGCGTCCTGCGCAGGTGCGTGGGGTCGGCACGATGTCCCGTCCCCTGACAGGACTTCTGGCATCGGTGGGCGGCGTGCAGCGACTGGTCCGCCTCCTTTCTTCGTTTGCGCCGCAACGCCCGCCGGGACACACTGGGACACCGAATCGTGGACCCGTCACCCTGGAGGTGGGCGCGGATGCAATGCTCCGCCGGACATCCCTCGACCGAGATGATTCCCATGCAAGGCCCGGCCCGCCGTTTCAGACCGAGCTTCTCATGTCCGATTTGCCACCGTACGGCGGACTTCTTCGGCACGGTCATCGAGAGGGGGGACTTCGAGAAGGAAGAGCGAGAGTACGAGATCAGCGCCGATCCCGTCGGGGGGAATGGACCCTGCCTGGCCAAAAAGGGCGAGCTACCCGAGCCCGAGAGGTTCGCCTCCCATGTTCCCGATTGCTCCAACGGCCACCCTCGCGTTCCGATGGAACAGGTCGAACAACCCGTCGCTTGCGCTCGTTGGTTTCGATGCCCTAGGTGCTCCGGGAGGAAGCTCCTTGTCTACATGGCGCTTCTCGACGAGGCGACCGGCAAGAATTGGTTGTGGCAGAACCAGGACCAGAACCGCCGGCTCATCCGCCAGCGCGCGAGTGAGACCGAGTCGCTCGCCGCCGAGAGCGAGATCCGCCCCCGCGGGGAGCTGGTGGAGGGACATCCCTCACACGATCGGGGGAGCGGCACGAGTGGAAGCGCAGCGGACCGAGCTGAATCCGAACAAATCGCAGTGACCCGCGGATCTCTCAGGGGCGGAGAGGGCGCTGACAGGGTCCCCGAACCGGATGACGGGCGAGGCGCCGATGCCGACGAGGCGGCATCTCCCCCGCCGGAATCCAGGGTTCCGGTCGCCCACCGCCGGTTCCTCCACCTACTGGTCGGCTCGCTCGGACTCTTTGCCCTCGAGCTCTTGTGGATCCTCTCCATTCATCCCGGCGGGAGTCCCGCACTCCCATCGGTCTACGGCGCCCTTTTTGTCGTCGGGGCCGTCGCGCACCTCTGGTACGGCCGGGAGGTGGGAGATGACCTCTCCCGCCGGCACTCGATCTGGTTGCTCTTCTTGGGATTGTCACTCGCGATCGCATCCTGGTTCGCGCCAGAACTGAGAGTCATCTTCATCGGCGATCGAACCGGCCTGATTCTCTGGGACTACTTCCCTCGGATAGTGGGCGGCCTGTTCTTCATCTGCAGCGGAATGACCGGCTACCTCTCGCGTGCTTGGTAAGCGCGTGCCCTCAGCGCTCAAAGTCCGGAGCCTGCCCGCGGATCGCGGCCCCTTCCGGCGGATCGCCTCCCTCCATGCGGCGCTCCTGCTGGCACTGCTCGCGGCGGGGGGGGGATGCGGGCGGCGAGACGCCGAGGAGTCGGGCGAGCGTCCCGCCGCCAAGCCTGCGTCCGCCGAAACCGGTCGGGCCGATTCCATTGCCGCAGTCTTGCCGCTCACGTCCCCGCGATATGGGCGCATCCCGGTGCGCGGGCCCGGCATGCTCTTCGCGCTCCGCGACTCCCTCGGACGCGTGGGGTTCTTCGAGATCCTGAAGGTCAACCGGCTCGACCTGAAACACATCCGGCAGGGCGACTCTCTAATCATCGCGCTTGGGAAGGTCGACACGCTGCGGCTTTCGCCGTTCCCTCGGGAGATCGGTTCCGCGACGCCGATGCCGAAGCTCCTCCTCGTTTCGATTCGCGTGCAGGCGTTCGCCGCGTACGAGCGCGGCCGCCTCGTCCGCTGGGGGCCGACCAGCACGGGCAGGCGCGAGACGCCGACCCCCGCCCGCCTCTACCACACGAACTGGAAGGACAAGGAACGCGTCAGCACGTTCAACGATGAGTGGCGGCTGACCTGGTACGTGAACCTGGACAATTTCCTCGGGATCTCGCTGCACGAGTACGAGCTGCCGGGCCGCCCCGCGAGCCACTCCTGCGTCAGGTTGCTCGAAGAGGATGCCCGCTGGCTCTACCGATGGTCGGAGCAGTGGACGCTGACGGCCGACGGCGCGGGGGTCGTGGAAAATGGGACGCCGGTCGTGATCTTCGGGGAATACGCGTACGCGAAGAGGCCGCCGTGGAAGAGTCTGCCGGAGGATCCGGAGGCCGCGACGGTATCCCCCGCCGAAATCGCGGGCGCCCTCCGCGCGCTGCCCGGGCCATGCCCGCAGGTGCCATGGCCGTTCCCGGAACCGCTGACAAACCGCTAGCCCGGGCGTTCGCGGACCACGGCCACCGTCTTTGGCCCCGATGCGCCTCGAAATTTGCGGCCCAGCCTGCCGCCGTCGCGTCCGGCTCCAATCGATCGATCAGGCCTTCCGCGCGACGAGGATCAGCTCGCCCGGGTACTTCGTCCCATAAGGATTGCGCTCGTAATCGGCATAGACGGCCTCGACCTCGAAGCCACATCGGGCGAGCAGGTGCTCCGCCTCATATCGGAAGAGATAGCGCATCGGAAAGCGATGGATGAGCCGCTCCGTCTCCCCGCCGGCGTGCGTCACGCAGTAGATCATCTCGACGTCGTTCACCTGCCGCAAGAGATCGCGGCCCGCCAGGCGGAATCGACGGATCACCGAGGCGCCCTCCGGCGTGGTGAACGCCGGCTCGTCGCCGAACTCCGCCGCGTGCGACTCATCGACCAGGAGATGCAGCGAGGGATTGAAGAGATCAAGGATCAACCGGCCCGCGTCGGTGAGATGCCTGTGGATCGACCGGAGGCATGAGATCTGTTCCTCGACCTGGATCAAATGCTGGAAGGCTCGAAACGGCGTCGTGATCAGCGCGAATTTCCGATCCAGATCGAACTCACGCATGTCCCCCTCGACGAGCCGGACCCGCTCCCGAACCGAATCGGGCCTGCCGGCCAGCTTCCGGCGGCAGGCATCGAGCATTCGACGGGAGATGTCGATCCCAACGATCTCGATCCCCGCCTCGGCTGTGGGGATCAGGATCCGTCCTGTCCCGCACCCGAGCTCGAGAACCGGCCCGCCCGAGAGTCTCGACGACCCGACGAAGAAGGCGACATCGGGGCGATCCCGATAGGGTGGAACGAGGTCGTATAGGTCCGCGACGAACCCGTACTCGATGTAGCCCCCGGTTGGATCCATGTCGTTTCGCCTCTCCGTCAATGCCGACTGCCGCCCGGCGCGCGGCGTGTGTCGTCTCGCCGTTCCACAGGGACTATCCGGCCGGGATCGTCCCATCGGAGTTTGACCGCGCCCGCCCAATGACCTAAGATACGAATTCTGCATCCCCACGGAGAAACACTTTCCCCGAGGAAGAATCCGTCATCGCGACACGGGTCGGCACGAGGCGACCGAGAGGTGGATGTTGTGACCCAGTCGACCGGCCGGCCGACGCGGAATGAGCAGATACGAAACGTCGCGATCATCGCGCACGTCGATCACGGAAAGACAACCCTTGTCGACGCGATGCTGCGCCAGAGCGGGATCTTCCGCGACAACGAAGCCCTGGTCGATCGCGTCATGGACTCCAACGCGCTCGAACGGGAGCGGGGGATCACGATCCTCGCGAAGACGACCGGCATCCGTTACCACGGCGTCAAGATCAACATCGTCGACACGCCGGGACACAGCGATTTCGGCGGGGAAGTCGAGCGCGCCCTGACGATCGTCGACGGCGTGCTGCTTCTCGTCGACGCGAGCGAGGGCCCCCTGCCCCAAACACGCTACGTCCTGATGAAGGCGCTCGAGGCGAAGCTCGCCCCGATCCTCGTCATCAACAAGATCGATCGGCCCGACGCGCGCATCCAGGAGGTCTTGAACGAGGTCTACGATCTCTTCATCGATCTCGACGCAAGCGAGGACCAGCTCGATTTTCCGGTGATCTACACGAATGCCCGCGAGGGGGTTGCGAAGACCTCCATCGAGGATCCGGATTCGGACTTGCGTCCCCTTTTCGACGCGATCATCGAGCGAATCCCCGCACCAACGGGCGACCCTGAAGGAGTGCTCCAGGTCCTGGTGGCGAACCTCGACTACAACGATTTCCTGGGCAGGCTCGGGATCTGCCGCATCGTCTCCGGAACCCTCCGGATCGGCGACGAGGTCGGGATCGTCAAGCTCGGCGGCGCGCTTCAGCGGACAAAGATCACGAAGCTCTATTCCTTCGAAGGGCTGAAGAGAATCGATGAGACGATCGGGACGCCCGGCGACGTCCTTGCGATCGCGGGCGTGGAAGGAATCACGATCGGCGAGACAATCACCGACCCCGAGACGCCCAAGGCCCTCAAGCCGATCGTGATCGACGAGCCGACGATCATGATGCTCTTCACGATCAACACCTCCCCCTTCTACGGCCGGGAGGGAACCTACGTCACGAGCCGCCACCTGCGCGAGCGGCTCGAGAAGGAGCTCCTCACCAACGTCTCAATCCGCGTTGAACCCGGCGAGGGCCCCGACACCTTCAAGGTCATGGGGCGCGGCGAACTCCAGCTTGCGATCCTGATGGAGTCGATGCGGCGCGAGGGGTTCGAGTTCGCGGTCGGAAAGCCGGAGATCTTGACCCGCACGATCGATGAGGCGGTCCATGAACCGATCGAGCTGCTCGTCGTCGATTGCCCGGAATCATTTCTTGGGGTCGTGATGGAGCAGCTGGGGATCCGCAAGGGGAAACTGACGAAAATGGTGAACCACGGCTCGGGCCGCGTTCGGGTCGAGTTCCATGTCCCGACGCGGGGGCTAATCGGCCTGCGTGGCGAGCTCCTCACCGACACGCGCGGAACGGCGATCATGAACTCCCTCTTCCATGGTTACGACGTTTGGCAGGGAGAGATCCCGATCCGCCTGACCGGATCGCTCGTCGCCGACCGCGGCGGGAAGGCGACCGGCTTCGCGATCTACAATCTGCAGGAGCGCGGCGAGATCCATGTCATACCCGGGACCGACGTGTACGAGGGGATGATCATCGGCGAGAATGCGCGGTCGAAGGACATGAACGTGAACATCGTGAAGGAGAAGCGCCTTTCGAACATGCGCGCATCTGGAGCGGACGAAGCGATCCGCCTGGTCCCCCCGCGCGTCTTGAGCCTCGAACAGGCGATCGAGTTCATCGCCGATGATGAGCTCGTCGAGGTTACCCCGCGGTCGATCCGGAAGCGCAAGAAGGTGCTCGCGGCGAACCAGCGGTAGATCGAACCCGCCTATCGCTTGATCGTCGCGGCGATCCCCCGCTTGACCCGCTTGATCGCCCTTCCGAGAATCCCGCCCGGATTCTCGGCTGCATCCGACTGCGCAGGACGGATCAACTCGCGCCGCTCGGAAGGACCCGCGGGCTGCTCCCGGGGCCGGGTTTGCCTGGTAGAACCCGCTGGCCTCCGCTCGGATTCGCGCCGCCGCCGGGCCGGCTGAGGGGTTTGACGGCTATCCGGTTGGCCCTGTCCGCGCCTCCGCTCGGCGGCGGGGACCTCACGCTCGCTCCCGCGGGGCCCGCTCGCGGAGCGTCCGACCCTTCCGTTCCCGTTGCCCCCGGCTACCACGCGGCCATTGCTGCCTTCCGGGTGCGCGGGTTCGCGCCGCGGGCGCTCCGGCTGGGGTGCGGAAGGCGTCCGCTGCCCACGGGGGGTCATCCAGGCGAGTTTCCTCAGGATCAGGCGCTCGATTGCTTCCGCCCCGGCAGCGTCATCGGGTCCAACGAGCGAAATCGCCATTCCCCGCCGTCCTGCGCGCGCCGTCCGGCCGATCCTATGGACGTAGTCTTCTGCCGCGTACGGAAGATCGAAATTCACGACATGTGAAACGTCGTCGACATCGAGTCCTCGCGCGGCGATGTCGGTCGCCACCAAGATGTGGATCCGCCCGGCGCGAAACCCTTCGAGCGTCAGAACCCGATCGGTCTGGCTCCTGTCGCCATGCATCGCGGATGCTCGGATGCCGCGCTCCTTCAGGTGGCGCGCAAGGTTGGAGGCCCCAGCCTTCGTCCGAA
Source organism: uncultured bacterium (assembly GCA_964575675.1). Taxonomy (GTDB): domain Bacteria; phylum Eisenbacteria; class RBG-16-71-46; order CAIMUX01; family VGJL01; genus CAZNRY01. The sequence continues at coordinate 2,640 of CAZNRY010000111.1, read as the reverse complement.
CGAAAACAATCGCCCGCGTCATTTGCTCGCTGCGGATCAGATCTTCGACGACCGACCGCTTCCGCCCGCGCTCCGCGCGGACGAGGAACTGGTCGACTTCATCGAGGGTGGTCGCCGGGGGTGCGACTTCGATCCGAACCGGATGCCTCAGGATATTCTTCGCCAGGGAGACGATCTCGCGGTCGAGGGTCGCCGAGAACAGCATCGATTGGCGCTCGACCGGAATCTCCCGAATGATCTCCGTCACATCCTTGATGAAACCCATGTCCAGCATCCGGTCGGCTTCGTCCAGGACCAGATACTCGGTGTTGCGATAGTCGATGTTGCCGCGCCACATGTGATCGATCAAACGACCGGGCGTCGCCACGAGGATGTCCACCCCGTGGCGGAGCATCATCTGCTGCGGCTCGATCGGAACGCCGCCGAAGGCCGTCGTCGCGACCAGGTCCAGGTGCTTGCCGTACTCGTTCAGGCTTTTCCCGACCTGGATCGCCAGCTCGCGGGTCGGAACGAGCACCAGAGCCCGGAGGTTCGTCCGCTCCTTCTCGGACAGCCGTTGAAGGATGGGAAGGGCGAAGGCCGCGGTCTTGCCCGTCCCCGTCTGGGCGCAGCACATGACGTCCTTGCCCTCAAGGACGCTGGGAATCGCTCTCTCCTGAATCGGGGTGGGTTGCGTGTAGCCGCTCTCTTCAATCGCACGGAGGAGCTCAGGACCGAGCCCCAAATCCTCAAATCGCATTCTCTCTCTTCTTTCCGTCTAGCCCTCGATGCGTCGCTTCACGCTCCCGGGCGAGTTCCCCCTGTACCCTGGTAACATCTTGCTCCGTTGTCTCGAGTTCGGGGATGAACTGCGCGAGGAGGGAGTCGGTCGCAGAGCGGACGGGGCCTCGAAAGGCCCGCATGAAGCTTGTCTCTGGCAATCGATTGCTACCTGTGTTTCCTTTGTTTTTGAGTATCGTCCAGATTCGCGGAGAAGGCTAGGGATTTCTTGAGGTCACAACTGCCCCCTCATGGTCGCAATCCCCGGCAAGGGAAGCAAGTCCCCGCTCGAGAAGCAGGCTCCAGGACACGATAACTCGGCTAAGGGCGGACATCTCGCACCCTCATGTAAGGAACTGCTATGTGGAAGACGACGGAAGGCAGCACGGGCAGGCTGATCCAGCTCTGCTTGGGGTACTTCTTCTTCTACGTGATCACGGGGGTCACGGTGAAGTACTTCACGGGGAGCCCGGCGAAGGGCTTCCCCGGGATGACGGGGGTCGAGTTCCTCGTCTACAGCACGGTGAGCAGCACGGCCCTCGCGCTCTTCGTCGTTCTTGCGTGGAGATGGTGCCGTCTGCGATCGGTCCATTCCGCGACGATCGCCGGCAGGCCGGTTCCCGCTGAGCTCCTCTACATCATCCCTTCGGGCATCTGCACCGCGGTCGTCATCCCGACCACCACCCTGATGTACGTCCTCCCGATTTCCATCATGGTTGCGATGGTGATCATGCGCGGAAGCGTGATCGTGATCAGCAGGGCGGTCGATGCGATCCAACTGAAACAGGGATTGATGGACAGGAAGGTCTACTGGCAGGAGAACATCGCCGTTGTCTTCGCGATCGGCGCCGTGGCCGTGAACCTCCGCTCGAACGGCGAGGGCGTCTTCGACTTCATCCACTCGGTTCCGGCCATGACGATCCTGGGGAGCTACATCGTCGCCTACTCGATTCGCATCTACATCATGAACTACTACAAGAACACCCGGCCAAAAGGCGAGAAACTGGACAACAAATCGTTTTTCGCGATCGAACAGATCACGGCGACCTCGACGCTCCTGATCGTCGGAGCGACCCTTTTCTACGCCCCCGGCTTCTTTGGAGCATCGGGCCCGATCGTCGATCAGTTCCGAGGCGCCATCACCCACCCCCTGCCCCACTGGCCCAAGGCGCTACTCGCCGGGACCGCCTTCGGCGCCGTCGCCTTTTTCTCGGTCTTTCTCTTCATGTTCAAGGGAAGGACGGCCACATTCGCCGGTCTGGTCAATCGCTTGACGTCTCTCGTGGCGGGCACGACCGCGACGCTCTTCTGCTATCTTTGCCTCGGAGGCAAGTTTCCCGGCCGCCAAGACTGGCTTGCCCTGCTCCTCATCCTGATCGCCGTCGTTTTTCTCAGCCTCGCCGAGCGCAAGCGCGTGGCCGAGATCGCCTCCTCCCGCTGACCGCCCCCCCCCCGGCTCAGGTTGACGGGGCCGCGTCCAGGTACTATCGTATTCGGTTATGCCAAATGTAAGAATTTGTGACAAGGAGGTTGTGCATGGAACAGAGTAAGCGAATCCTCGTCACCGGCGCGACCGGGGCGCAGGGCGGCAGCGTCGCCCGTCATCTCCTCGCGGCCGGCGGTTTCTCGGTGCGGGGGATGACCCGCAACCCCGCCTCGCAAGCCGCGACCGCCCTGCAAAGGGACGGAGCAGAGATCATCCGCGCGGACATGGACGACATCGAGAGCATCCGACAGGCGCTCAAGGGATGTGACGGGGTCTTCGGTGTGACCAGCTTCTGGGAGCACTTCGACAAGGAGTACGCGCAAGGGAAGAACCTCGTGGATGCCGTCGCCGGATCCGGCGTCCGGCACTTCGTCTTCAGCACCCTTCCCTCGGTC
>CAZNRY010000110.1:5133-13834 GCA_964575675.1 uncultured bacterium | reverse complement strand
GGGTTCTGGTCGAGGAGTCGCTCCTCGGCTGGAAGGAGTTCGAGCTCGAGGTGATGCGGGACCGATCGGACCAGACGGTCGTCGTCTGCTCGATCGAGAACCTCGACCCGATGGGGGTGCACACGGGCGACTCGATCACGGTCGCACCCGCGATGACCCCCACCGACCGCGAACTGCAGGCGATGCGGGACGACGCGTTCCGCGTGATCCGGATCGTCGGCGTCGAGACAGGCGGGAGCAACATCCAGTTCGCCGTCCACCCGCAAACCAGGCGCCGGGTCGTGATCGAGATGAACCCCCGCGTCTCCCGCTCCTCCGCCCTTGCCAGCAAGGCGACCGGATTCCCGATCGCGAAGATCGCGGCGCGACTGGCGCTCGGCTACGACCTCGCCGAGATCGCGAACGACATCACGCGGAAGACGAAGGCTTGCTTCGAGCCGGCCCTGGACTATGTCGTCGTCAAGATCCCGCGCTGGAACTTCGAGAAGTTCCCCGGGACGCGCGCCCGCCTTTCAACCGAAATGCGCTCGGTCGGCGAGGTAATGGCGATCGGCCGGACTTTCCGCGAGGCGATCCAGAAGGGACTCCGTTCCCTTGAGGTCGGGATCGCGGGATTCGAGCCGTGGAGCGGGGGCGAGGATCTCGAGACCGCCCTGACCCATCCCGGCCCCGAGCGCCTGCTCGCCGTCGCCGAAGCGCTTCGCCGCGGGACCTCGGTCGATGAGGTCGCGCGCTCGACCGCGATCGATCCCTGGTTCCTGGAGCAGATCCGCGTGATCCTTTCACTCGAGAGCGAGATCTCGGCGCGCGCCCTCCGCGGAATGCCGCGCGAGTTCCTCCTCCAGGCGAAGAGGGAGGGTTTCTCGGACGCCCGGATCGCAAGTCTCTTGGGCGAGAGCGAGGAAGAGGTCCGCCGTACGCGAAGTCTCCTCGGGATCCGCCCGGTCTACCAGAGGATCGACACCTGCGCCGGAGAGTTCGAATCGTTCACCCCCTACCTCTTCTCGACCTGGGAAAGCAGCTGCGAGGCCGCCCCGACGGAGCGGCGCAAGGTGCTCGTGCTCGGCGGGGGACCGATTCGGATCGGGCAGGGGATCGAGTTCGACGCGTGCGCGTGTGAGGCGGCGGCCGCGCTCCGCGAGATGGGGATCGAGTCGATCCTCATGAACTGCAACCCCGAGACGGTCTCGACAGACTACGACACCTCCGACCGCCTCTACTTCGAGCCGATCACGGCCGAGGATGTCCTTGCGGTCGTCGAGCGCGAGCGTCCGGAAGGGGTCGTCCTCCAGTTCGGCGGCCAGACGCCTCTTCGCCTCGCGCGCCCTCTCGAGCGCGCCGGCGTTCCCGTCCTTGGCACCTCCGCCGACTCGATCGACCTCGCGGAAGATCGACTCCGCTTCGGAGGATTCGCCCGCGAGCTCGGGATTCCGGTCCCCGAGCACGGAATCGCGCGCACCGTCGAGGAAGCGGCGAGCCTTGCGCAGCGGATCGGGTTCCCCGTGATGATCCGTCCCTCCTACGTCCTCGGGGGTCGGGCGATGACCCGCGTCTACGATGAGTCCGCGTTGCGGGCCGCGATCGCGTCCCAACCCAGCCTCCTGGACGAGGAGCATCCGCTCTTCATCGACAAGTTCCTCGAGAATGCCGGGGAGGTGGACGTCGACGCGCTCTGCGACGGATCGTCGGTCTGGATCGCGGGGATCCAGCAGCATGTCGAGATGGCGGGAATCCACTCGGGGGATTCGACATCGTTCCTTCCGCCGGCCGGGATATCGAGCGAGCGCCTCGACGAGATCAGGGAGCACACGATCAAGATCGGCATCGGGCTCGGCGCGATCGGCCTCCTGAACGTCCAGTTCGCGATCCGGCACGACCGGATCTACGTTCTCGAGGCGAATCCGCGAGCATCGAGGACGGTGCCGTTCGTCTCGAAGGCGACCGGGCTTTCGCTGGCCCGCCTCGCGACGCGTCTCCTGTTCGGGGCGCGCTTGGGGGAGCTGGGCCTGCCGGACTCGCCCTCTATTCCGCGCGCCTTCGTCAAGATGCCGGTTTTCCCGTTCCGTCGTTTCCCGGAGAGCGATTCGATCCTCGGTCCCGAGATGCGCTCGACCGGCGAAGTGCTCGGGATCGCTCCCACCTTCGGCATCGCGTTCGCCAAGGCGTGCGCGGCTGCGGGGATCAGGCTCCCGCGCGAGGGGACCGTTTTTCTGAGCGTGAACGACGTGGACAAGCCGGGGGTCACGGAGATCGCCCGCTCCCTTCTCTCCCTGGGATTCCGGCTCCTCGCTACTGCGGGGACGGCGGTGTGGCTTCAGATGCACGAGATTCCCTGTGCGAGGGTCTACAAGGTCAACGAAGGGCACCCGCACATCGCGGACAGCATTCGCGCGGGGAGCGTCCAGCTCGTGATCAACACCCCGCTCGGGCGCGATTCCTTCTTCGACGAGCGGGCGATCCGTAGGGAGGCGCTGGAGCAGGGGATCGCCTGTTTGACCACGATCGAGGGGGCGCGAGAGGCCGCGGAGGCGATTCGCGCACTGCGCGCGGGGACGCCCGATGTCGAGTCGCTCCAGGAGATCCACGCGTTATCGGACGTGACGACCGGCGGAACGGCGGCATCAACGGCCGGTCTTGCGGAGGCAAGCTGCGGGTCGGGAGCGGGAGCCACAGGGGAAAGAGAAAGACGGGCGGAGGTGTCTTCTCAAGTGAAGTCGAACCGTTTCCGCCCGTCCCCTAAGGGGTGGGACCAGCCGAACCTCTGCGGGACACCAGGGGGGAACCTATCGTGCCCCGCTTGAGGTGTCGGTCAGTCTCCCACAACGAATCTTTGATTGGGTGAAGGTCGGAAGGATCGCTCGCGAAAGATCGGCATTGCCGTCACCACCAATCTGATGAGTGTACCAGGTGGTATGTATCTGTCAAGAGACATTTCGACCTAGCATCTATTTTTGCAACATGCGACCAAATACTGCGTAATAAGCTATAGTTCAACAAGTTACATCGTTGGGATCTCTAGAGCACGCAACCGATCCGTGGGTGGGCTCAACCAGTTGAGTCGTTAGGATCGAACAACCACCCCGACCCAGCCGGATGGGGCGCGCGAGACTCTCTCGCCGCCGAGTCCGCACGCAGTCCAATGGCCTCGCGAATGGCGTGAAATCTCTCCAGAACCGGGCGCGTGATGCCCTCCATGGAAGTACGTCGCAAGACCGCTGGGTTCCGGTACAGACCGAGAAGATGCGGGAAGTGCCGGAGCAAGACGCGCTCGAAGACCGCACGCGATGGACCCGGAAGACGCAGCGGGTCGGCGACGGCATAGTTGACCCCTGCATCCCTCGCGGCACGGAGAAGCGCACGCATCTCATCAGCGGAGTCGTTGATTCCCGGAAGCAGCGGCATGACGAAGAGGCCGACCTCGATCCCCGCCGCGCGGAGAGCCCGGATCGTCTCCAGACGCAGCCGGGGGGGCGGAGTGCGCCTTTCGACGATCCGGGTGATCGCGGGATTCAGCGTGAGCATGGTGATTTGGACGGCGACACGGCCACTTCGGTTGATGTCACGCAAGATGTCGATGTCGCGCACGACGAGTGTGCTCTTGGTCGTGATCGAGAGGTCGACATCGGGGCAGCGCGACAGAACTTCCAAGAGACGTCGCGTGATTCCGAAGCGCTTCTCGGCCGGCTGGTACGGGTCGGTCGCCGTTCCCATCGCGATGGGGCGGCCGCGTATGGCGGCCGGTCGAAGCGTCTCGGCGAGGACCTGCGCCGCCTGGAACTTCACGTAGATCCTGCTTTCGAAGGCGCCCGGATCGTTGTTGCCGAGATAGGCGTGCGTATAGCGGGCGAAGCAGTAGGAGCAGCCGAACTCGCACCCGCGGTAAGGGTTGATCGTCCAGCGGAAGGGGAGTGCGCGGTTGGCATTCTCATTCAGGACGGTGGAGCAGGCGAGGGGGCGGAACTGGACGCGCTCGGACCCTGCCGGCGCGCTTGCCTCCGCTGCGGCCGGCGGGCTCTGCGCGCCCTCCCGCCCCACAGCGCCTCGGGAACGCTCTGCCACATCGGGGAACAGGCAGAGGGACCCTTCTCTTGACTTCATACCGTACAGATGTACGGTATCTGATTCAGAGTGTCAACAGGCTTCTTTTGGGGGGTGGCAGCCTGTGGTAGGCTGCCCATTCTGAGGAGTACGAAGGCCCGCAGCCGATTGTCCGGCAACAAGCTGGACCGGTCTCATCCAGGTGACAGGAGGTCCCAGCATGAAGGTCGACATCCGATACCAACCTTCCTACTCGCTCGCCATCGTCGGACTCGAGGCGGATGAGTCCATCCAGGCCGAGGGGGGCGCGATGGTCAGCATGACCTCGAATATGGAGATCGCGACCGGCATGAAAGGTGGGGTCTTCGGCGCGCTCAAGCGTTCAGTCCTCGGGGGAGAGTCCCTCTTCTTCAACACCTTCGTTTCACGCGGAGGGCCGGGGGAGATCACGATGGCTCCCGCCCTTCCCGGCGACATCAGCCAGGTCGAGCTCAAGGGCGAGACGTTCTATCTCCAGTCGGGGTCCTACCTGGCCTCGAATCCCACGGTGAACGTGGATCCTTCGTGGGGGGGCGCGAAGACCTTCTTCGGGAGCGAGGGGTTGTTTCTCCTCAAGGCGACCGGCCAGGGGACGATCGTCTTCTCGAGCTACGGGGCGATTCATCCCGTCCAGATCGCGAACAAACCGTACATCGTCGACACGGGTCACGTCGTCGGCTTCACCGACGGGCTCCAGTTCGATGTTCGCCGCGTCGGGGGATGGAAGTCGACGATTCTCTCGGGCGAGGGGCTCGTCTGCGAGTTCCGGGGAAGCGGGATCCTATACCTACAAACGCGCAGCACGCAGTCCTTCCTCCAGTGGCTGGTTCCCCGCATTCCAAACAGCTCCTCGGGCGGCGGGCGGGGGGGGAGCCTGCTCGGCGGAATTCTGGGGAATCGGTAGGCGGAACGCCGCCGGGCCCGGAGGTTCAGGCCGCCTCGGCGGAGCGGCCGCGCATGGAGCGGTCGTCCCTACTCGATCGAGATCTTGACCTTGTTGCCGTCCGCCCCCCTCGACTGGAGAAAGACGAAGGGGCCGTAGTCGGCGAGCCTCTTCAGGTCTCCCAGCTTGTCCGCCTCGAATCCCTTGTGAAGCCCGGCGGAAGAGTGCGCGGAATCGGCGCCGAAGAAGGAGCCGACGAACGATCCGAGCTGCTGCAACAGCCCGACCAGATCGAGAGGGAAGCGGAGGTCGGTGCTCTTCCCCTCGCGGTCCGAGGTCAGGATGTGGACCTTTCCGTGGGCGCGCCGCGAAGACGGTTGCTCGGCGATGACCTGCACGATGTACTCCTCGCCTTTATCCGTCAGGCCCCGTCTGATCTCGCGCGACTCCCCGATCGGGAGATCTCTGTGCTCCAGCCAGAGTTGTGTGCAGTCGATCGTCTCCTCATCGAACCGGATCTCGGAGTGGCCCTCGGGATCGGCGTTCACGAGCCACTCGAGGGGGATCCGGATGCGGGCCTCCTCGCCCGGTCCCTGCGAGTGGGCCGTGAGCCAGACGACTCCTGGCCCCGCGTGCGCGGCCAGGGGGGGAAGTAGGAGAGCGAGCAGGGCGAGAACGGAGAGAGCGCGCCGCCACCGCATGGTTGTCATCGAATACCTCCAGCCAGGGCCGACTCGGACGGTGAAGCTGGCCGATCCGGGTCGATAGGCCAGCGGTTTCGGATTGTTCGGCCGGCCGATCCGGCCCCGCAGATCGCTTCGTCCGTACGGAAGAGCGCCGGTCCAGGTTTCGCCGGCGGGGCCGCGGAGGACGGGTCGTGGTAGTCTTCCCGCGGCGGGATTCCCCGGGGAAGCGGTCCCGCGAGGAGGATCCGGTGGCGCGATTCGCACGCACTTTTGTGAGTCTCATCCTTTTGCTTGCTGCCCTATCGGCTTCCGGCGCAATGAGCGCGGTTCGCGCGGTGGGCGCGGAGGGGGCAGCGGGGGATCCGGTCCACCGGGCCAGCCCGCCGATCCCGGAGGATCTGCCGGGGATCGAGACCTTCATGCAGATCGGGGCCGCCACGAATCCGACCCTGACCCACGACGGCGAGACCCTGTTCTTCACCTCCTCGATGACGGGAACCTCGCAGCTCTACCGGCTCACGCCGGAGGGTTGGCCCTACCAACTGACTTTCTTTCCGAACGGCGTCTCCGGATACAACCTCTCGAACGACGAGCGGACGATCGCGGTGACGGCCGCGGTCGGAGGCACCGAGCGCTATCAGATTTTCCTCCTCGATGCCGAGAGCGGGCTGACGCGGCAGATCACCAGCAACTCGGATGCGCGTTTCAGCGTTCCCCTCTTCTCGCCCGATGATCGGAGGATTTACTACAGCGGCAATCCCGACAGTCCGACGGATTTCTACATTTACGAGCAGGACCTTTCGTCGGGATCCCGGCGCATCGTGCACCAGCGGGAGGGATTGAACGCGGTCGGCGACCTGACCGAGGACGGACGATTCCTCCTCCTCTATCACACGAACTCGAACACGGACAACGATCTCTACACGCTCGACATGACGACCGGGCGCGCGCGCCATTTGACCCCACACCGGGATGCTGGTCGCCACACCTATGCGATCTTCTCGGACCGACCGGACCGGGTCTATCTTCTGGCCGATCGCAACCCAGACGGTGTCTCCCGCGTGGCGGCGATCGACGGAGATCCTCCTCGTTTGGAGTACCTATTCCCGGAAGATCGATCCCCGTGGCCCGTCGAATCGATCACAGCCTCGCCCGATCGGACGCTCCTCGCCTGGATCGTGAACGAGAACGGATGGGGAAGACTCCACCTCTGGAACACCGGAGGACGCCGGTTCCTCCCCGTGCCCGCTCTCGAAGGGATCGTCTCCTCGCCGAGCCTCGCCGAGGGAGCGGTGGTCGCCTTCGTCTACAACGACCCCGTGCAGACCGCCGACATCTGGACGTGGGAAGCGGGGGGCTCGCCCGCATGGGGAAGGGTGCGCGGGCGGGACCAGCTCCGGCAGCGGACCTTCTCGACCTACGCGGGGATCGCACCCGCCTGGTTCACGTCTCCGAAGCTGGTCCACTACGAGAGCTTCGACGGGATGAAGATCCCGGCGTTCCTCTACCTGCCCCCGGGGACGTCGGGCGGGCCGATTCCTTTCATCGTCGATGTTCACGGAGGACCGGAGGGGCAGTTCCGGCCGTTCTTCAACCGTCATTTCCAGTACCTGCTCCTCAACGGCTACGGAATTCTCGCGCCGAACGTGAGGGGGAGCACCGGCTATGGCCGCGCCTATCTCGAGGCCGACAACTACAAGAAGCGTCTCGACTCGGTGAAGGACCTCGCATGGGGGGTGAAATACCTCATCCGCGAGGGGATCACGACGCCGGATCGCGTTGGCGTGAAGGGCGGCTCCTACGGCGGGTACATGACGCTCGCCGCGATGACCGAGTTCCCGGAGCTCTTCGCGGCCGGCATCGACGAGGTCGGGATCGCCAACTTCGAGACGTTCCTGGCGAACACGGCAGCCTACAGGCGCGGCGTCCGCGCATCGGAATACGGCGCGCCGGAAGACTCGCTTTTTCTACGGTCGATCTCGCCGATTCACAAAGTGGACCGGATCCGCGGCGCCCTCTTCGTCGTCCATGGGGAGAACGATCCGCGCGTTCCGGTCTCTGAGGCGCGCCAGATCCTCCGCGCCCTCGTGGAAAGGGGGACGCCGGTCGACAGCTTGATCTTCCGCGACGAGGGTCACGGGGTCAGCAAGCTCTCCAATCGACTCATCCTATATCGCCGGATGGTGGAGTTCTTCGATCGGTACTTGAAGAAGGTGCGGTAGCGTCGGATCGAAGGATCCCTGCGCGTCTGCCCTCGCTTCGCGCATCCCGCTCGGCTCGCTAGACGAACAGGGCGCGAGCCTCGCGGGCGCGCGTGCTCGGGCAGACGATATCGCCCAAAGCGTGACTCAGCCCACCGGGCCGCCCCCCAACCCGAGCCGATCCGCGATCTCGCGCATCGATTCGATCACGAAGGCTACGTGCTCATCGAAGTCGATCCCCAGTTCGGCCGGTCCCTGCACGATCTCGTCGCGGTTGACCGCTCGTGCGAACCCTTTCTCCTTGAGCTTCTTCCGGACGGCGCGCGCATCGACCTCCGCCAGCGAGCGTCCCGGGCGGACGAGGGCGACGGCCGAGACGAAACCGCAGAGTTCGTCGACTGCAAAGAGGGCCTTCGCCATCAGGGAGTCGCGCGGCACACCGGTGTATGCCGCGTGTCCCAGGATCGCCCTGCGCCACGGCTCCGGATACCCGCGCTGCGCGAGGATCGCGGATCCCTTCAGGGGGTGATCCGGGGCATTGGGCCACCGCTCGTAGTCGAAATCGTGCAGGAGGCCGACGATTCCCCACGCGTCCTCGTCCTCGTTGAATCTCCGCGCGTAGGCGCGCATCGCCGCTTCGACGGCGAGCGCATGCTTCCGCAAGCTCTCGGACTGCGTGTGCTCGCAGAGGAGCTCGTAGGCGTCCGGGCGGGCCGGTCGGTCGGGTGTCATGCTGTCTCCTTGACGGCAGGACGGAAGATTGTCGCACCGCGAATAGAGCTTGTACGCATTTGACCTCATGTTGTCAAGGGTCGTCGTCAGGACGAGTTGCGACCGGCACCCTGAGCTTGCGC
>CAZNRY010000110.1:0-5123 GCA_964575675.1 uncultured bacterium | reverse complement strand
GGGTTCTGATGGTTTCCACGGGGGTTGCGGGGGCCCCGCCTTTACTCTCGCGTTCGTGGCCACGACGTGGAGGTTGTGGTGGGGCCCCTGAGTAATTGCGGGGGCTGGGATCGAACCGCGGGGCGGGGGCAGGGGCGGCGCGGATTCGCTGGAAGCGGGCGCCGGGAGGCTTTACCTTCGCCGGGGACGGACCGAGGAGGTGGCGATGTCGCTTCATCTTGTTGGGCTTCTGGCGCTGGGGCTCGCGGCCGGCGTTCTCGCGGGATTGGCAGGAATCGGGGGGGGGATCATCATCGTTCCCGCCCTGGTCTTCATCTTCGGTTTCAGCCAGCACCTCGCGCAGGGGACGTCGCTGGCCGTCCTGATTCCGCCGGTCGGACTCCTCGCAATGCTGCAGTACTACAAAAAGGGGGACGTGGATCTAAAGGCCGCCGCCCTGATCGCGGGGGGATTGCTCCTGGGCTCGCTGTTGGGAGCGAAGATCGCGCTCGGGCTGCCGCAGGGAGTTCTGAAGAAGATCTTCGGGGGAATTCTCCTGCTGGCGTCGATGCGCTACCTGCTGATGAAGTAGACGGAGGGCGCGTCCGGGTTCCCCGTGCGGGACCGGCGCGCGCATTGGGAAAACGGCCCATCCCGGCTCATGCCCGCGGCTCGCCGAACGTCCCCTGAGCCTGTCCTTACCGGCCCGCGAGTTCCCGCAGCCGCTCCGCCAGCCGCGTATGGCGTTCCTGCAATCGGTTGTTCTTCACCGCCAACGCCAGAGCGCGGTTGCTCCCGATCAAGACCACCAGCCGCCGTCCGCGGGTGATCCCGGTGTAGAGGAGGTTCCGCTGCAGCATCATGTAGTGCTGCGTGTGGAGCGGGATCACGACCGCCGGGTACTCGCTCCCCTGCGCCTTGTGGATCGAACAGGCGTAGGCGAGGACGATCTCGTCCAGCTGCGCGTACTCGTAGGCGACAGAGCGATCCTCGTAGCGAACGTGCACCTTCTGATCGACCGCGTCGCACCGGACAATCCTGCCGATGTCGCCGTTGTAGACGTCGAGGTCGTAGTTGTTCCGGATCTGCAGCACCTTGTCCCCGACGCGGAAGACGCGCCCCCCTCGGGCGATCGTCTCGCCGGATGGATTGAGGAGCTGCTGCAGCTCCGCGTTGAGGTTCGTCGCGCCGAGGAGCCCCTTGTGCATCGGCGTCAGCACCTGGACATCGGCAATCGGATCGAGTCCGAAGCGCTGCGGGATCCGCTCGGTCACGAGAGACTTCATCGACGCCAGGATCTCCTCGGGATCCTCGCGGTTGATGAAGAAGAAGTCGGTCCCGCTCGCGACTTCCTCAACGAGCGGCATCTGGCCTCGGTTGACCCGATGCGCGTTGACCACGATCCGGCTCTTCTCCGCTTGCCGGAAGATCTGCTCGAGCCGGACGATGCCGATCGTGCCGGACCGGATCACGTCGCCCAGCACGCTGCCCGGACCGACGGACGGCAACTGATCGATGTCCCCGACGAGGATCAGCTGGCAGGCCGGCGGGATCGCCTTCAGGAGCGAGTGAGCAAGGACGATGTCGACCATCGAGAACTCGTCGACGATGAGGACGTCGGCCGCGAGCGGATGCCCCTGATCGCGCTGAAAGGAGAGGCTCTTGGGACTGAACTCGAGCAGGCGGTGGATCGTCTTCGCCTCATGCCCCGACGCTTCCTGCATCCTCTTCGACGCGCGGCCGGTCGGTGCGGCGAGCAAGATCCTCCGTCCCTTCTTCTCGAGTATCCGGATGATCCCATTGATCAACGTGGTCTTTCCCGTTCCCGGGCCGCCCGTGATGACGAGGACGCCCTCGCGGATCGCCCGGCGGATCGCCTCCGCCTGCTGCGGCGCCAAAGTAATGCGGTGGCCCTCTTCGAACCAGGCTATCGCCCGGTCGGCGTCGATCCGTATCGGTTTTGCCGGGGTCTCGATGAGGCGGATCAAGATCGAGGCGGTCGTCGTTTCGGCGGAGTGGAGCGAGGTCAGGTAGATGGCGCGGGCGCCGTTGGCCGCCGGGGTCTCGATCACCGCATGGCCGGTCAGCGCGAGCGTCTCGATCGCCCGCAGGATGACGGGCCGCTCGATCGCGAGGATCTTCTCCGCCGATTCTATGAGGATGTCCTCGGGGCAGAAGACGTGTCCGTCTTCGGCTAGCTCCTTGAGCAGGTGAAGAAGCCCCGCCTCGGCCCTTTGCGGGGATGAAGGTTCGACGCCGAGGTTCTGTGCGATCTGATCCGCCGTCTTGAATCCGATCCCGAAGACGTCCAGGGCGAGGCGGTAGGGGTTCTCCTTGACGATCGCGATGGCGCGCTCTTTGTACTCCTTGTAGATGCGAATCGCGTGCGAGGTCGTCACGCCATGCGATTGAAGGAAGAGCATGACATCCTTGATTCCGCGCTGCTCCGCCCACGCCTCGCGCATGCGAGCGCTTCGGACCGGTCCGATTCCCTCGACATCGGTTAGCCGCTTCGCTTGGTTCTCGATCACATCGAGGGTGTCGAGACCGAAGTTCTTCACGAGGCGGCCGGCCATCACCTTGCCGATCCCGCGCACGAGCCCCGAGCCGAGGTACTTCTCGATTCCCGCGAGTGTGGCGGGTTGAATGGTCAGATAGGAGTCGACGCGGAACTGCTCGCCGTATTTGCGATCCTGGATCCACTCGCCGCGGAGTCGCAGACTCTCCCCGGGCTGCACCCCGAGAAGCTTGCCGACTGCCGAGACGGGTTCCCTTCGACCCGGAACGTCGATCTTCACCACGCTCCAGGCCGTTTCCTCGTTCGCATAGACGATCCGCTCCAGGACGCCGTCGAGGACGTCCTTGCGTTCGCCGCCCTCATCGAGGCCGGGTATGTCCGTCTGCGATCGGTCCGGCGGGCCTTGATCCATTGGTGGCCTCCGTCGCGCCGCCAGCGGGCTCGGCCGGGGCGCCGGCCGGAGGCGGTCGGCGAAGTTTCTCACCGACCGGCCGGGTTGCGCAATCGACAGGCTAAACCAGCTTGCGTAGATCTGAGAAGCTCGCCTCGCGCATCCGCTCGGCTTGGGCTTTGTTCCGGGGGCGCCGGACCTCGCGGCGCGCGGGCTCGCGTCTCAGCCGAAGTCAAACCGGGCTAGGCGGCTCTCTGGAGGTAGCTTTCGAGGAAGGACCGAAGGTCGGCGAACTCGGATTGGATCTCCACGAGTAGCTCTTGTGCGCCGGCGAGGCTGCCCGTCCGTCCGCCCTCTTCCAATGACTCGGCGAACCCGGCGAGCTTGTTCGCGCCGAAGTTCAAGGCGCCGCCCCTGATCTTGTGGGCGGACCGCTCCACCTGCCCTGCGTCGGCAGAGGAAACCGCCCCCAGGAGCGCGCTGATCGTGGTCTCCGCATCCGTCATGAAGATGCGGATCGCTTCGTTCGTCACCTCAGGATCATCGAGCATCCCGATCTCGCGGAATCGCTCGATGATCTCTTCGTACCGGCGGTCGGGGTCAGCCGCATCGGAAGCCGCCGCGATCGCATCGCCGTCCGGCCGCCCGCATGACGAATCGTCTGCAGACGACGCTGTGATCGTACCGGCGGCGCGGCCGTCTGTTCCCTCGGCGTGGAACGACGGGGAGCCGGGAGACCATCGCGCGATCATCCGATTGACCTCCTTCGGGCGGATCGGCTTCGTCATGTGGTCGTCCATTCCCGCCGCGAGGCAATGCTCGCGATCGCCCTTCATGGCCCGGGCCGTCATCGCGATGATCGCCAGGCGATGCGGGGCGCCCGCGTCTGCGGCCCGTATGGCCGCGGTAGCTTCATAGCCGTCCATGACCGGCATCTGGATGTCCATGAAAATGAGATCGTAGGCATTGCGCGCCGACATCTCGACCGCCTCTCGCCCATTCACGGCGACATCGACCCGGTGCCCCGCTCTGGCGAGCAGGGTCACGGCGACCTTCTGGTTGATCGGATTGTCCTCGGCGAGCAGGATTCGCAGAGGACCCTCCACCCTCCAATCATCCGGCCAACCTCGGGGTTCGATCTGCGAAGGTCGGGGGGTGTCACCCGTCTGCTCCGCCGCCCCCGTCTCGACGGGAACCTCTCCCTCGGCCAGGACGCGGACCATCGTTTCGAGAAGGATGTGTTGCTTGACCGGCTTCGACAGGACGGCCGCGAAGCGATCCGACTCATCCAAGCTCGTTCGTGAGAAGCGGACCGACGTCAGTAGAATCAGGGGAAGCGGGTGGATCTCCCGGTTCGAGTCGATCGCGTCGGCGAGCTCGCTGCCGTTCATGCCCGGCATCAGCTTGTCGAGTAGCGCAAGGGCGAAGGGACGTCCCGTTGAAGTCGCCGTGCGGAGGGACGCGAGAGCCTCCCATCCCCCCCGGACGGCCATCGCCTTGCAGCCGAACGACTGGAGCATCGCGACCAGGAGGGCGCGATTCGTCTCGTTGTCGTCCACGATGAGGACCGGAAGATCCACGAGTCCGACCGCCCGCGGAGGCAGTGGGGGTTCGGATCGTTCGGAGTATTTCAGCGGAACGGAGAAGGTGAAGATGCTTCCCGCGCCCGGGGCGCTCTCGACCCCGATCCGGCCGTTCATCAACTCGACCAGCCGCTGAGAGATCGCGAGCCCGAGGCCCGTTCCTCCGAACCGGCGGGTCGTGGATCCGTCAGCCTGGGAGAAGGGCTGGAAGAGCCGCCGGATCTCCTCGGCGGCGATCCCGATGCCCGTGTCGGCGACCTGGAACACGACCTCGGCCGAACCCCCGCCGTTCTCGACCGCCTCGACATGAACGGAGACCTCGCCCCTCTCGGTGAACTTGATCGCGTTGGCGGTGAGGTTTAGCAGGACCTGGCGCAGACGGGTCGGATCGCCGCGGAAGGCGGCCGGTCCCTCGGGGCTCGTCGCGCAGACGAATTCGATTCCCTTCTCCTGGGCCTGCGGTGCGAGAAGATCGCCCACGCCCTCGACCAGCTCCCGCAGGTCGAACTCGATCTCCTCGAGGTCGATTCGCCCCGCTTCGATTTTCGAGAAGTCCAGGATGTCGTCGATGCACACGAGGAGCGTCTTTCCGGATACTCGCACCGGATCAAGATAATCGCGCTGCGCCTTCGTTCGGTCGGTAACAGTGAGC
>CAZNRY010000109.1:0-13910 GCA_964575675.1 uncultured bacterium | reverse complement strand
ATCGGCGGCCAGATCCTGGTCGTGCTGCTCTGGCTTCCCTACCTTGCCCGCGCCGCCCCGCAGTTCGCCGTGCACGAACTCGCGAACCGCTGGATCGGCGAGTACTGGAAGACCGTTCCGCTCGCTCTGGCGCCGTTCATGAGCCTGGGATCCTTTACGAGCGGGGCGCAGATCGCCCCCGCCCCACCGGCGGAGAGATGGTTCTACGGCGGGCCGGGCTCGACGATCGCCGCATTGATCGCCTTCGCGGCCGTCGCCGCCCTGCTCGTGGCCGCGTTCCGCCGCGGCGTCCGCCGGGACGCCCTCTTCTGCGCCTCGTTCACGCTCGGGCCCCTGGCCGCACTCGCCGCCGCGTCATCCCTGATGACGCCCGCCTACATCCTCGCCAGGACCGACGCGATCGGATACGGCGGTTTCGTCCTCTGGACGGCGCTCGGCCTGCGGGGCCTCCCCCGGATCCCGCGCATCGCTGTGCTCGCGGTCCTCGTCCTGAGCACGGGCCTCGCGGTCGCTTCCCGGTTCCCCGTCGGAGAGAATCGCCACGGCAACGACCGCGAGATCGGGCTGGGGTTACAGAAGATCATCCGCCCGGGGGACAGCATCGTTTTCGTCGGCACATCGAGACCCTCCATTGACTACTACATTTGCCGCGGCAGGCCGGGACGCCCCGATCCTGCGGTTCATCGCATGCACTACCCCGCCACGTGGGCCGCCGACCCGGCCGCGGGCTTCCCGACGCCCGCCGACAGCGTGCGCGCATGGGAGCGCGAGGCCTATCTCCTGCGCGAACGCTTCGAGCGCGCGCCCGGTCCCGCCGATCGGTACATCTACTTCATCGGGATGATCCGGCCCGACAGACCCGCCGATTTCACGGCGGAGGACCTCCCGTATCCCGGGAGCATCCTCGCCTATGTCCTGAACGGCGTCCGCCCCCTCGATCCGATCGCGCGCGGACGTGGGGACGCGATGGGGGCCGATTGGATCGTCTTTCGGGTCCGCCCCGACCGCCTCGCTCCGATCGGCGACCTGAAACCCGTGGTGCCGGCGCCTTGACAGCACGCACGGCCCGGCTGCCGCTCCTTCTCTGCATTCTCGCGATCGCCCCGCACGTCGGCGCGCTCCGAAACGGCTTCGTGTACGACGACCATGGCGTGATCGTCGAGAACCGGGCCGTCACGGGTTTCGATGCGAAGGCGATCTGGGGCGGTCCGTACTGGCCGAACACGCCGAAGGCCGGCCTCTATCGACCCTTGGTCTCGACGACCTATGCGGTCAACTGGGCGATCGCCCCGGGACGCCCCGCGCCGTTCATCGCAACGAACATCGTCCTCCACGCGGCAACGACTCTCCTCGCCTACTGGCTCCTCCGCCGCCTGTTTCCCGGCCGGGCGGGGGTCGCGGGCGCGGCATCGGCCCTCTTCGCGGTCCACCCCTTCCACGTCGAGGCGATCGCCGGGATCGTGGGGCGCGCGGAGCTGTTGGCCTCCCTTTTCACGCTCCTGGCGTACGGCCTGTGGCTGAAGGCGGAGGGGATCCGTTCCGCATGGCCGAAGATCTTCCCCGCCGCCATCTGGCTCCTCGCGCTCCTCTCGAAGGAGAGCGCGATCGCGCTTCCGGCGCTCCTCCTGGCGCACAGGCTCGGGCTGCTCGCCGCCCCGTCGCCGGACCGAAAGCTGCGGGCGGCCGACCTCGCCTGGCCGGCCGCGCTCGCGATCGCCCTCCTTCTGCGCTGGAACGCGCTCGGCACGCTCCGGAACCCGGAGGCGGTCTATATTCTGAATCCTCTCGCGCACCTGGATCCATTCCGCCGCGCCCTCGCCGCCGCGGGAATCCTCGCGCGGCAAATCCCGCAGCTTCTGACCCTCGCCCCCTTCGCCTGCGACTACTCCTTCGCGGCGGTCAAGCCCGGCGCCGCGCTCTATCTCCTCGGCGCGCTGATGCTCCCCCTCATCGCAGCGGGCGCATACCTCGCGCTCACCCGGGGCAAAGGGACCGTTGAGGGCTGGGGGGGGATCTTCTTCCTCTGTTTCTGGTTCGTCACGAGCAACCTCCTGCTCCCGATCGGGACGGGACAGGCCGATCGCCTGCTCTACCTGCCGCTCCTGGGCGCCTTCGCGCTCGGGGCGGCGGCCGTTCAGCGCATCCTGCCGCGCTTCGCGCGATCCCGATGGGTAACCATCGCGGCCGGCCTCATCGTCCTTCTCTGCGGCTCGGTCTCCGCCCTCCGCGTCCCCGATTGGCGGGACGACATGGTGCTCTGGACTTCCGCGGTCCGCGTCGTGCCGGAGAGTGTCAAGGCCCGGATGAACCTCGCGATGCACATCCTCCGAGGCGGGACGCAGGATGCGGCCCGCCGGGCCCTCGGCACGATCGAACCCGTCCTCTCGTTCGGATCGACGTACGGGCCTCTGCTTCACGCGGAAGGGAAGGCGAGGATGTTTCTCGGCGAGGACGAGCGCGCGATTGCTCTGTTCCGCGGCGCACTCGAGTATGGCGCCGACTCCGCGAAGGTCCTAATCGAAATGGGCAACATCGCGATCGCCTCGGGCGACGGGAAGAATGCCCTGGTTTATTTCGACGCCGTGCGGCGGCTCGGCGATCAGCCGGTGCACGCCGGCATCGGACGAGCCTCCGCGCTCAGCCTGTTGCGGCGATTCGACGAGGCGGCAGCGGCCTGGAAGCCCATCGCGGACGCGCTGCCCGATTCGGCGCCGGTCCGTATCGCCTACGCGTGGAACCTGGTGTCCGCCCGACGGCCGGACGAGGCGGCCCGCGTCCTCCGGGCGGGGGCGGCGCGGCGGAACGACCCGCGACTCTGGAACGCTCTCGCGCGCACGCTGCTCGCTCGCGACGGAAGGGAGGGGGAGGCTGTGGTCTTGGCGCTCCAAGCCGTCCGGCTCGATCCGTCGCCGGAGAACCTCACCACCCTGGCCCGCGCGCAGATCGGCGCGGGCTTGCAGGCGGATGCGATCGCGACACGCGCCCGCCTCTCGGATCCCGATTCCCTTCGCGCGATCGACCGGCTCCTCGGAGAGCGGAAATAGCGATCGAGGGGCGTCGCGATCCCAGGGGTAGGAATCGCGCGACGCCCCTCGATCAAGAGGATGCGGGGGTATCAGGGAACTATCGGTAGAGCGCCTTCAGCTGTCCCCAGGTCGCCGGCTTGGTGGCGTTGAAATCCCGCGGGTCCTGGCACCACCACTTCGTCCCCGCCGAGGACGGATCGGGCGCGCACTCGATGCCGGACCCATCCTGCTTCACGCCGCTCCAGTTGGCACCGACGATGACGCCCTCCACGTTGACCTGAATTGCGTTCCACGTTCCGGTCGTGCAATCGAGATCGGTCGTCACAACGCAGGTGCGCAGGGTCGGATCCCCGGCCCAATAGCAGCAGGCGCTGCACGGCTTGTCGCAGAGCGTGTTGTCGCCCTGGTAGACGCCGGAGAGACCGTCGCACTCGTTCTTGGACCCCACGATTACGCACAACGCCGTGTTCAGACAGCACGCGCCGGTCGGCGGCGGAACCGGGCAGGTGTTGTACCCGGTGTCGGCATACCACTTCACGCAGCCGAAGCGGGTGATGGCGTCCTCCACGGGCGGGAAGGCGTCGTCGTAGAACTTCGCGTAACCGCCGGTCGGGTTCACGGCGCTGCAGAGGAACGGCTCCGCAGGAGGACCGCCCGAGAAATCGTCGACCTTGAAGTAGTAGAAGACGAAAAGCGTGCTTCCGGTCACCGGCGTGCCAAAGCCGACCGTGTTGCCGGAGATGCCGGGTATGGGGTCACCGCCGGGCCATCCCGCATCCGGCACCTCGACGCCTCCCGGGGGGCAGGAACCGTACTTCGTGCTCGGATCGAGGTTGACAGCGTCGAAGTTTAGTCCGAAGTAGATGTGGGCAACGGCGGGGGTCGCCTCGGGGACGAACGATGCGAGGAACCAAACTACGGCGGCCGTGTCCTTGTCGGTGCGGGTGCCGGCGGCCGCGCAGCTTGCCGGCACGCTCAGGGTCGACGTGCAGATGGTCGTCGACAGATAGGTATACGCGTCGGTCGTGTGGACGACGATCGAGCCGCCGCCGTTTCTCCCCGCGAGGGCCGGCATCGCGGCGGCCAGAAGCAGAATCAACCCCCCAAGCAACACCCTCTTCGTCATGAGACGATCCTCCTTCCATTACCCCAGACTCGTAACGCCACAGCTCCTCCGTGGACGGTGGCGTCCCCGATCGGCCCGGCTTGGAGTACCCCTGAAGAGAACCTCACCGGGCTTATCGAGATAGCGGGATTATTAGCCAACTCCCACGGTCGAGCAAACAATAATTCGCCCCCTACCCCGGGTCGAGAGGGCGAGTGGGGGCGCCATGGAGGGGTCGCGCGGGCTTGGGTGCGCACGAAGGACGGTCCCGCGGGGGCCCCGCGCGCTTCCTGAGCGGCCCATCGGCGGCAAGGGGACCGCGGTTCGTCCGAATGGGGCCGGCCTGCGCCCCTCTAAGCGGAGAGCCCGCCCCCGAGGGGGCGGGCTCTCTCTCGTGTCCGGAAGCCTTAGGTCAGACTACCGGTAGTTGGCCTTGATCTGGCCCCACGTCGTCGGCTCTGTAGCAACCGGCGGCGGGCAGTAGTTCGGATCGCAGGTCCACTCGGGGTGCCAAACGAACGGAGGCTGGCACTGAGCCGCGTAGACGAAGATGCAGTTTCCGGTCGCCGGGTCGCAGCAAGCGCCCCGCGGTTCGACCGGGCAGTTGTTCGGATCGCAGGTCCACTCGCTGTGCCAGACGTTCGGAGCCAAGCACTGATCCGCGAGGACGTAGGTGCAGACGCCGGTGACGGGCTCGCAGCAAGCACCCCTCTGCGGGCAGGGGTTGACCGGCTGGCAGGTGCCACCCAAGAAGACGAACGGCGCGGGGCAGTTAATCTCGAGAACGAACCGGCAGACGCCGGTCTCGAGATCGCAGCACGCACCCGGCTGGGCACAGGGGTTAACCGGCACGCAGGTCGTGTCGTCACCCTGGTAGAGACCGCCGAGGGCCGCGCAGTCGGCCGCGCTGTACAGCAAGCACTCACCGGTCGCGAAGCAGCAGGCGCCCATCGTGGCGATGATCTGCGGGCAGTGGTTCTGGCCGGGGCCGTACCACACCACGCAACCGAACAGGGTGATGCTGTCCTCGGCCGGCGGGAAGGAATCATCGTAGTACTTCGCGAACCCGCCAGTGTCGTTGATGTCGCTGCAGAGGAACGGATTCCCGACACCGCCCGAGTAGTCGTCAACCTTGAAGTAGTAGAAGGGGAACAGGGTGTCGCCGATGATCGGGGTCCCGAAACCGACCGAGCAACCGGCGAGTGGGTTGGCAGGCCAACCGGCATCCGCAATCTCGACGGTCCCGGCGGGACCGCAGAACCCCTTCGCAACGGTTATATCCAGGTTAAGGTCATCGTAGTTTAGACCGAAGTAGACCGACGCGACGCGCGGGCTCGCCGTCGGCAGGAACGCCGCGAGGAGCCACACGACCGCGCCCGCGGCCTTGTCGGTCCTCGTGATCGCATCCTCGCAGGTCAACGGCAGCGCCGTCGTCGTGCAGACCGTCGTCGACAGGTACGTGTACGCGTCGTTCGTGTGAACGATGATAGCGCCGTTGGCATTAGGGCCTGCCATCGCCGGGGTACAGATGAGGGCCATGATGCCCAGCGCCAATAAGATTTTCCTCATTTCGAACCTCCCTAGCTAGGTTGCTTGAACTGCTGATCCCGAAAAGGCCCTGGCCTTACGCGTTTGACGAGAGCCTCTTTCCAAAGCGGTCACGCCACCGCTTTGTCACCTCCACCACCCCACCCTTGCATTGCAGGCCGGGTCCGGCGAGGCCCGACCATACACTCACTGCGAACGAGACCTCTCAGCTTGCGCCTAGAGGCACAGGTTCGTACCGCCCTTGTAAGCGCTGACGAACACGGTGAAGTCTTCCGGGCCCGTCACGCCGCTGTTGTTGTAGTCGTGGCAGCTGGCGGGACCCGTCCCACCCTTGTAGGCGGCCACGAACACGGTGAAGTCGGCCGGGGTGACCTTCTTGTCGGAGTAGATCGCACCGAGACCGACGTTGTCAGTATTGGTGTAGTCGGAACTCATGACGGCGTTCCAGTTACGGATGTCGACGCCGTTCGCGCGGATCACTGCAGCATTCGTGTTCTTGTTGCAGCCGCCGCCGCCGATGTTGAAAACGACGTTGCCGGTGACGTTGGTGTTCGCGGTCAGGATCTGGCTCGCGCAGATCTTGATGTTGCCACCGACGCCGGAGCTGCCGATGAGGATCTCGACGACGCAGTTGTTGATCGCGACACCCGACGCGTTCTTCACCGTGACGGTGAAGGTCGATGTGTTGCAATCACCCAGGCCATCGGGGCAAAGATAGAGAGCCTTCGGAACGTCCAGTGACGTGCTGCACTTGGACGGATCGGGCACATCTGCGTTGGCCACAGTGGCGACCAGTGCAAGCGCACAGAGAACCATAAGCAAGCGCTTCATTCCTTTGACCTCCAAAGTACTAGTGTTGTAAGCAAGCCTCTCGTCTGAATTCATGTCCTGTTGTCAGACCAAAGAGTTCATGCGGCCCTGAAGGGCCCGGGGTTCGTTTCCTTCGCCGCACCTCCTTCCGGTGAGAGCTCCACCTGATCGGCTTGCACGTAGGTAGTCTACCAAGAGGCGGTTCCGTGGTCAAGGACCAACTTGTTTCCCTTTCCCGCGTTCCCCGCCCCCGGTCCCGCCGCGGGGCGAGGCCCGGCCGCTGATCTGGTGGGCGAGACAGGGGTTGAACCTGTGGCCTCCTGCTTGTAAGGCAGGCGCTCTACCGTTGAGCTACTCGCCCCCCATCGAATGGGAGGCCCTAACGGGCCACCCTTCTACGGCCTACGCCGTTCGACGGTGACGATCCCCCACGGGATCAATCCCAAGTATCCCCCAACCAAGAGGATCGGGGCGATCGTGATATCGCCCACGGCCAGAAGGAGATAGCCTACGGCAATCGACGCTCCCCCGGCCGCCAGGATCAGGTAGTTCCGCCGCCCCCAGGGGAGATGCGCCTCCTCCCCCGAGCCGGCAAGTGGCGCGCGGGGCGTCTCCCCTCGGGGAGAGCGCCGGATTCCCTTCCCGCTCCCGGCCCCTTTGCTGTGGGTTTCGACCATCAGGGCCCCTTTCTTTCATCCGGATTCGGTTCCGGGACTCGGCAGTTTGTGGTGTCGCAGAGGGTGTAGTTGCCCCGAAAGGTCCCCCCGGCCCAGGCGCAATCCCGGTTCGTGAGGGTTCGGCAGGAGCCGTCCGGAAGGCAGCAGGCTCCCTGGAGCATGGGGCCCCGGCAGAGGGCCCCCTGGACGCAATCGGTCCCGTCCCCGAGATAGACGACCTTCTTGCCGTAGTAGCGCGCTTCCTCGTGGGTCAGCATGAGACAGGTCGAATCATAGGAGCAGCACGCGGCCGTCGCCGGTCCAGGATAAGCCGGCACGGCCAGACGGCCGGGCATGCCGAAACCGAGCGACCCCACGTCGGAGATCGGAATCAGCGCGGGCGGGTTCGCCGCCACCACCCGGATCGCGTTCTGAGGATCTGGATGCGGGACGATCTCGACGAGGCCCGGGCTCGAGGCCTCGAAAGCGAACCAGGCGAGCTCGACCACCCTCGATGTGTCGGGACCCTCCGTGAGACCGAACATCAGCCCCTCGCCGCTCGCGGGCCAGTCGCGGGTCGCCATCTGAAGGCACGGAGGCGTGATCGCCCACCGGATGATGCGGATCCCGGCCGGATAGCGGATCCCGAAGGTCACAACGCTCAGCTCCGGCCGTCCTTCGGGAGGAAACGCCGCAAGGAGATAGGCGATCTGCGGCCTGCGGCCGATTCCGGTCGTGACCATCGCCTCATCGGCCTGGGGTCCTAGCGAGAGGCCGCGGTAGCTCGTCGTGTCGGCGTAGCGAAACTCGGGCGCGAGCGAGAAGTAGAGCACTCCCCCGCGATTGTCGGGCTCCCGGCGCGGTGTCTGGGCCTCGCCCCCCGGCGCTGCGAACAGCAGCCACGCGGCGGCGAGCGCGATCGATCCGATCCGTTTTCTTCCCATCAGCGTTCCCCTGTTGCGGCGCGCACCCGGCGCCTCGCCTCGTTGTGCTCCTTGAGGGTCCGGGAGAATGCGTGCGCGCCCTCTCCCTTCGCCACGAAGAAGAACTCCGTCCGCCCCGAATCGGGCCACAAGACGGCGCGGATCGCCGCCGATCCCGGATTGCAGATCGGGCCCGGCGGAAGGCCCCGCACCCGATAGGTATTGTACGGCGACTCCACGTCGAGATCGCGCTTGAGCGGCGGACCCGCGAATCGACCGAGAGCATACAAGACGGTCGGATCCGCTTCCAGCTTCCACCCCATCCTCAAGCGGTTCAGGAAGACAGCCGCGATCCGAGGCATCTCTTCCTCCAGCGCCGCCTCCGCCTGGATGATCGAGGCGAGGGTCACGATCGAATCCCTCCCCCAGCCGAGCTGCGCGGCCCGGCGGCGCAGCGCAGGGTCGAACCGCCGGTCGGCTTCGCGGGCCATCCGCGCGAGCGCGGCGCGCGGGTCGTACTCCTTCGGCAGAATGTATGTCTCGGGGAACAGGTGGCCTTCGAGCCGCCCCCGCGCGATGCCGAGCCCCCGCACCCACAACGAATCGCGCGCCGCGGCGCGGAGCTCGCCGGGATCGCACTCGAGCGAATCGGCAAGGATCTCAAGAACTTGCGCCTCCCTCCAGCCCTCGGGAATCGTGACCTTGGCCGTCTCGACCCTTCCGGCTCCGATCTCCTCGAGGATCCTGCGCGGCGACCATCCCCGCCCGAGCCTGTAGCGCCCCGGCAGGATCCTCTGATCGAGCCGCCGGCGCCTGCCCCACTCGGCGAGGAGCCGCGAGTGGCCGATCCAGCCTGCCCGTGCGAGATCCTCCGTCACCGCGCGGAGCGAAGAGCCCGGAGTCACGCGGATCGTCCCCGGCCCCGATCGGGAACGCCGGGTCGGCCGGTCGAGTTCCAAGTGGACGAGAAACACGATCGCGAGCAGGACGGCGCCGGCCGCGGCGATCGAGAGGCCGAGACGGCAGAGGAGGGTGCGACTGCGGATCATCGATGCTCGAAGGTTGCGCGCGTGCGGCTCATCGCGGCAGGCTTTCCAGATAGGATTGCAGGATCAGCGTCGCCGCCACCGCGTCGATGTTCTCCTTCTTGCGCCGCACCGCTCGCGGGGCGTGCGCCAAGAGAGATCCAGCCTCCCAACTTGTGAGCCGTTCGTCCCAGAGAACGACGGCGAGGCCGCGGTTGCGCAGGCGCTCGGCGAGACCCTCGATCTCGGGCGCGAGATCGCCCGCGCGTCCGTCCTCATGGCGCGGCATCCCCAGAACGACGCCTGCCGCCTCGCGTTCCCTCGCCCGTTCGGTGATCCGCGCCGCAAGATCGTCGAGGCCTCTACAGGCAATGGTCGCGAGCGGGACGGCAAGGCGTCCCTCCGGATCGCTCACGGAAAGTCCGGTCCGGCGGCGACCGTAGTCCACACCTAGGAAGATCCGATTCGCGGCTGGGTCCAACGATCAGGAGGCGGCGGTGGCGCGCCCGTTGACACGCTTGAACTTGGTCAAAAAGACGCGGGTCCCCTTCTTCGGATCGATCTCGAAGTCGACCGCGTCCATCATCCGCCGCATGATGAAGATCCCCCGCCCGCGGCTCTTCATGAGATCCTCGGGGCTCGTGGGATCACTGATGGTGACGTCTGCCAGGTTGAAGCCCGGACCGGTGTCGGTCACGCAGACGCGTAGATGCTCGGGGTAGTGCTCGAAGCGGAAAGCGACGGGCTTAAGCGGATCGTGTCCGTGACCGTGTTGGATCGCGTTCGTCCCCGCTTCGATGACCGAGATCGCGACCTCGCCGGCCGTGTCCTCATCGAACTCCATCTGCTCCGCGATCCCCTGCATGAGCCGGTCGAGGACGGGAAGCAGCTCGAGTCGGCTTGGGATCGAGAAGGTGATCACCTCCCCGACGGCGTTGCTCTCCCGTGTCATCCCTCCTCCAATCCCCCGGACGGAGATGAACGGAAGCTCTTCCGGGCATCCTCCTCCGTGGAGAAGACCTCGAAGACCGTGTTGAGCCGCGTCACGGAGAGGATCGACTCGATCCTCTTGGATACACCAACGAGCTTGAGCGATCCTCCCTTGCCCCGGGCGGCGAGGTGGCTCGTGATCAACACCCCGAGTCCGGTCGAGTTCACCCACGTGATCTCGCCCAGGTCGATCAAGATCTTCTCGGTCCCCTGTTGGATCGAGGCGAGGATGGTGGAGCGCAGGGCATCGGCGTCGGGCCCTCCCATGAGCTGACCCCCTAGGCGCAGGACGAGGACGTCCCCCTCGGCCTGCTGGACCAGCTTCATCGCTCCTCCCCTGGCGCCGCGCCCTCGGTCATCTCCATGAGCAACGTCTCGATCTCCTCGGGCACGGGCGCTTCGAATACCCACGGGCGCCCATCTCGGGGGTGCCGCAATGCCAGATGATAGGCATGCAACGCCTGTCGGTTCAAGCGACGGAGGCGCGCCGACCAGAGTTCGCGATCGTCGGTCGACAGGCGGGGCAGGAAACCCCGGCCGCCTCCGTAAATCGGGTCCCCGAAGACCGGAAGGCCGAGGTGCGCCATGTGGACCCGAATCTGGTGCGTTCGCCCGGTCTCGAGGCGCACATCGAGGAGGCAGAGGGGATCGAGGCGGCGGAGGAGCCGGTAGTGGGTTCTGGCAGGCCGACCGCCGCGGCGCACGACGGCCATCCTCTTGCGATCGCGGAGGTCACGGCCGATCGGGGCATCGATGACCCCCGAGGCGGTCGAAGGGCAGCCCCAGCAGAGCGCGACGTACCCCCGGCTCAGTTCCCGGCGGGCGATCTGTCCCTGAAGGTCGAGGTAGGCCCTGCCGCTGCATGCGACGACCATGAGGCCGCTCGTGAGCCGGTCGAGGCGGTGGACGATCCCGGGCCGCTCGGGAGGCCCCGGCCAAGCCCGTTCCGGGTGGAGGTGAAGAAGTCCGTGGGCGAGGGTTCCCACCCGCCGGCCGGCCCCAGGATGAACGGTGAGCCCGGCGGGCTTGTTGAGGATGAGGATTTCCTCGTCTTCGTGAACGACATGAATCGGGATCGCCTCGGGGATCAGCGTCGAGGGAAGCGGGGCCGGTCGGTCGAGGTGGACGCGCGATCCCGGTTTCAAGAGAGCGCTCGGCTTCACGGCGACCTCATCGACGGTCACGAACCCTTCGTCGAGCCATTTGCGAAACTGGCTGCGCGAGACGTCGGAGATCCGCACGGCAAGAAAGCGGTCGAGTCGCGTCCCGCCTTCCTCCTCCGAAACGACGAACTCCTCCCCGCTCATCTCGGAACCGGATCCGAGTCGCTCGGGCGGGCATCCGTCGCATCGTGCGAAGGCTCCGCCTGGCGAAGCAGGAGAGTGGCGAGGAAGAGGACGCCGATCGTGACGCCGATGTCGGCGACGTTGAACGTCGGCCACCGGTGCGATCCGATCCCCATGTCGATGAAGTCGGTCACGGCGCCGAAGAAGACGCGGTCGAACAGGTTCCCGATGGCTCCCCCCAGAATCAAACCGAGGGAGAGGCCGAAGGCGCGCGTGCGATAGCGATGCTGGCGGGCGAGGGCCGTGATCAGGATGATCGACAGGAGGCTGAAGGCGATAAAAAAGAGCCGCCCTCCCTGAACCAATCCGAAGGCGGAGCCGAAGTTCTTGACGTGGAGAAGCCGGATGAGTCCGCCGGCGACCGGAACGGGGGCGTTAAGAGGGAGCATACGCACCACAAGAAACTTCGTGGCGAGGTCGAGGCCGAGTATGCCGAGGGCGATTACAATGAGGCGCCGCAACGCAGCGACCTAGAAGGCGAGCCCACGCTCCGCCTTTTCCTGACACTTCAGGCAGAGGCGGGCGTGCGGGACGACGTCGAGGCGGCGGTGATCGATCTCCTTGCCGCACTCCTCGCACTCGCCGAACTTTTCGTCCGTGACGCGGGCGATCGCCTCGTCGATTTCGGTCAGGAGGTGCCCCTCGGCGGAGGCGAGCTGCAGATCCTTCTCCCGCTCCATCGCGTCGGTGCCGAGATCGGCCATGTGGATCGAGTAGGCGGAGAGGTCCCCCGAGGAGTCGCGCAGTGTACGCTTCAGCACGGTACTCTCCAGCTTGCTGAGTGACAATGCCAGGCGCTCACGCTCCGCGATGAGCTTCTTCTCGAAGTGCTTCAGGTCCCTCTTGTTCACATCATCCTCCTGCTG
This sequence comes from uncultured bacterium, assembly GCA_964575675.1. Lineage (GTDB taxonomy): Bacteria > Eisenbacteria > RBG-16-71-46 > CAIMUX01 > VGJL01 > CAZNRY01. The sequence continues at coordinate 1,615 of CAZNRY010000109.1, read as the reverse complement.
TCGTGCGGGGAGCCCAGGCACCCACCGGCAAGCGCGCCACCAGACCTCCGATGAGACGAGAGAGCGACGGGGCGGCGCCTGCCGCCGTCGCCAGGATCCGGCTCACGTCCACCGGCTCCAGGGCATCCGGGAAGCATAGATCGGTCACCACGGCCAGCGCAGCGACCTTCATTCCCCCGTGGACCGCCACCAGATTCTCGGGGACCATCGACATCCCTACCACGTCCGCCCCGCACCAGCGGAGGAAACGATACTCCGCCCTCGTTTCGAGGTTCGGTCCGGCTACGGCAACCAGCACCCCGCGGCGCAGCGCGATCTTCTCCTCCAGGGCCACGTTGGAGACGATCTCCTGCAATCCCCGGTCGTACGGATCCGACATGTCGGGAAACCGCGGCCCCAGGGCATCATCGTTCGGTCCGATCAGGGGATTGTCCCCCATCAAGTTAATGTGATCGGCAACGAGAACGATGTCCCCAAGGGAAAACGTCGGATTCATCCCCCCCACGGCGCTGGAGATGAGGAGATACCGGGCGCCCAGGCCCCGCAGAACCCGGATCGGGAAGGTCACCTCCTGCATCGAGAAGCCTTCGTAGTAATGGATCCGACCCCGCATCACCGCGATCGACCTCCCGTGGAGAGAGCCGAAAACCAGCTCGTTGGCGTGGCTCTCGACCATGGACTGCGGGAAGTGCGGTATGCGTTCGTAGGGGACGACCGACTCGACCTCGAACCCTTCCGGAAGCGAGCCGAGACCGGTCCCCAGGATCACCCCCACCTGGGGAGAATGCCGGATCGAGGGGCGGAGGGCCTCCACCGCCTCGCGGATCATCCGAGCAGAAATCGTCGCAGACATCTGTGTCTTCTCTCCAACCCGAAGAACCGCCAGCCCTACGGCCTCGGGGTTTCATCCTCGTCCGCCGAGATCTCGAACAGACCCTCGCTGCGCTCGGCGCCCGAGGGACCTGACGCCGCATCGTCCTCTACGCCGCCGCGCCCCGGTCCCGCATCCCGCGGCGAGGGCGGAAAACCCGGGCGCGCGAACCGGCTCAGGCCGCGAGCCGGCGGGAAGGTCGTCTGCGGTCGATGCGACGCGTAACCCTGCTGCTGCGCCTGCAGCGGTGGGGCGGCGTTCTGGGCTTCCGGCGCAAATCCGGAGGGCGCTGCGGTCTGGTGCCGCTCGGGAGCAGGCGCATGGCGCTCCGAGGCCTGCGGGGCGAAGCCCCCGTCAGCCGACTCGTTCTCGGGAGGGCCCGGCTGCGATCCCGGCCTTGCAGGGCGCGGGGACGCGGGAGGGGCGGCGGGACGGAAATCGATTCGCCGCGTCCGCGACACGGCGCCCGAGACCTCCTCCGACAGGCGGTTCACCCCCTCGAGGTAGTCTTCATTACGCCCGAGCAGCTCCATTTGAGCCTCGAGGAAGCTTCGGAGGTGCTGGATGTACGCGTCCTTCTTCGCCTGCAGATCACGGACCTCGTCGGAGAGGCGGCTCAACCTCTCGCGCGCGTCCCCGAGCATCGGCTTCGCGCGCCACTCCGCTTCCTGCATGACCCGATTGGCCCCGCGCTGGGTCGTCCCGCCCGACCCCGTTACTGTGCCGTCCGCCCTCTCGCCCGAG
>CAZNRY010000108.1:0-13947 GCA_964575675.1 uncultured bacterium | reverse complement strand
GGAGGCGCTGCGGAGGGCGCGAAGGTTGGCGCCGGCAGAAGGCGCCTGCGATCTGATCGACCTGGACCGAATCGAGGAGCGCTTGACGCTCCTCACCCGGTTGAAGAAGAAGTACGGGCCTACCGAGGAGGCGGTCCTCGAGAAGCGTGCCGCGCTTGCGGACCTTCTCGATGAGACCGATCGCCTCCGCTCCCGGATCGCGCAATCGACCGCCGAGCGGGACAAGGCGCGCGCGGTCGCCGCAGCCGCCGGCCTCTCACTGCGCAAGGCTCGGACCGGAATCGCTCCCTCACTGTCCCGCGCGGTCTCTGCGGAGCTCCGGGATCTGGGAATGTCCGGGGCCGTCCTGGACCTTGTGCTGGAGGAAGATGTCTCTGAGGGGATGGGGACGCTTCGGATCGGAGCGAGTTCAGTCCGCGCACACGCCGATGGGATCGATCGGGGCTGGTTCCGATTGCGGCCGAATCCGGGCGAGGGGGCGGGTCCTCTGGCGTCCGTCGCTTCGGGAGGCGAGCTCTCGAGGACCCTTCTGGCGGTTCTCGCCGTCTTGGGGAGCCGCGAGGAACCGAGAACGGCCATCTTCGATGAGGTAGATGCCGGCGTCGGGGGCGCGACGGCGGTGGCCGTCGCCCGTCGGCTCGAGTCCCTCGCGCGCGATCGACAGGTTCTCCTCGTGACCCATCTGCCCTTGATCGCGTGCAGGGCGTCGGCGCATTTTCGCGTGGAGAAGAAGGATCGCGGGGGCAGGACCTTCGCACGCGTTTCCCCGCTCGATCGAGAGGGGCGAATCGGGGAGATCGCCCGGATGCTTGCCGGGGAGGTCGATTCCTCGATCGCGCGGCGGCATGCTGAGGCCTTGATTGCAGGGGCAGGCCAGGGAGACTGAGCGGGACAGGGTGGCCCCGGAAAGCTCCGGGAGGCTGCGGCCGCCGCCTATTGCGCCGGCGAGGAGGCTGTGGCTATGCTGTGGCCACGGCGGTTCAAAACTGCGCGCGCCCGTAGCTCAGCTGGATAGAGCGCTTGCCTCCGGAGCAAGAGGTCACAGGTTCAAATCCTGTCGGGCGTACAGAGATCTCAAGGGCCGTCCGGGCAATGCCGGACGGCCCTTGTTCGGGAGCCTGCAGGGGTTTGCACGCCGCCCGGAGGTCCGTGCACGATGCAATGGACGAGAGGTCGCCCCGACCCCCCCACGCCCCGCGGAGCCGAAGCCTGGCTCCCGCCTTTGGTCCTAGCCGTTACCCAGATCATCCTCGTTATCGCCCTCGCCTGGTTCCTCGTCATCGCGCGCCCCCTGCGGACCCATAACGGGTTGCCAAGGGTGGTGATCCCGGCCGCAATGGCGGTAGCGGCCCTGGTCGCCTTGATGATGCTTTGGCGGGCCTGGCGCGCCCTTCGCGCCGCACGCAACGCCCTCCGAAACCGCTGAGCGGTCCAACCCCGACCCCGCGGAGGCACGAGGATTGCCCATCCTTGGGGTGTTCCCCAAGGAGGTATGACCGCGTGCACCCGCTCATCCTTCCGTCCCAGGCGGCTTTCCTCAGGCTTCTGCTCGAGATCCTCGATCTTGGGGAGGAAGGCTCCTCGACGCCGCGCGGGCGCCTCCTCTGCGAAGCTTGCCGTCTCCTGGATGCGGAGGTTATCTACACGGTGAACCCGCAGGAGGGGGGATGGGTCAAGACCGGCTTCGGCCCGCTAAGAGAGTTGGGGAGCCACTCCACCACGCACGTTTCGGGGATCGCGCGGCACGTCCTCTCGAAGCGCGCGCGTTTCCTCGAGGCGAGGCTGCCGACCCGCGGAGCGTTCCACCGTCACCAGGACGGATGGGCCGGGGTCGACGTCTCCTCATACATGGCGGTCCCGATCCATCGGCGTGGAAGGATGCGGGGCGTGCTCGTCCTGCTTCGGTCGGGAGCGAAGCCTCCGTTCGGCGTCGAGGACCTTGGGCGCGCCGATCTGCTCGCCGACGCCCTTGCCGTGAGCGAGGACGTCGCCGAGAGGATCGCGGGGCTTGAGGAGTTGGCTCGGACCGATAGCCTCACCCGGCTACCGAACCAGCGCCATTTTCGGGAGGTTCTCGCGCGGGCGATCCTCCGCGCCGGCGAGGCCGAGCAGGCCCTAACCCTTCTCGTCGTGGAGGCGGACATGCAATCTGTTTCGGCCTTGCGCGGGGCAATCGCTTCCCCGGAAGTCCTGCCGCGCATCGCGCGGGTGCTCGAACGAAACCTGCGGGGGACCGACATGGTCGCGCACCACGGCGGATCGACTTTCGTGGTTCTCCTTCCCGAAACGACGCGAGAGGAAGCCGCGTGCGTGATGGATCGGCTCGGTCGGGCAATGCTTCCGGAGACGGTTGCGCCCGGGATCCCAAGGCCGATTCCCCTGCGATGGGGGGTCGCGTCCTACCCGGCAGACGGCGTCGAGGCCTCCTCGCTACTGGCCAAGGCCGGGCGCGACCTCACTGTTGTTCCGGGCTTGCCAAGCGAACCGCAATCGGCGGCGGGGGAGTCCGACGCCGATTGCTTGCGCGAGCGGTCAGCCTGACCCGCATTTCTCACCACCGTTCGTCGCGAAACGGCGTCAGATGGCCGTAGATGCAAGTCGCGCGCGGCGAGGCCGACGCAGGCATACTCACTGCAGTATGTCGAGGAGGCCGCGCAAGCGCGACGCGGCAGATGCGGCCAGATGCGCCGTTGCAGCAGAAGGCTGGTGAGAAGTGCGGGCCAAGGGCGAGTCTCATCCGGACCCGGCTCCCGCACATCGATGTTTCCGCGCCATACAGTCCGACTGCCGACACGGCGCACCGGCCGGGGAGGATCCCCGGCGCCCCCCCCCCTCGCTTCCCGCGAACCTGTGATACGATCGCGCAAGAGGGGTTCGACGAGAGGAGTGCCGGGTCATGGTCCGTCTCGCCAGACAGATCCTTCTGATCTTCGGCCTGCTCGGGCTTGTCGCGGCAACGGGCGCTGCGCAGGAATTCGGCCAGAACAAGGTCCAATACAAAGACTTCAAGTGGTCGGTGATAGAAACCGAGCACTTCAGGGTCTACTTCTACAAAGGGGAACGAGCCGCGGCGGTCGACGCCGCACGGATGGCAGAGCGGGCCTATGAGAGGCTCAGCGCGATCCTCCGGCACAAGATCGAGGAGAAGGTCCCCCTTGTTCTCTACGCCTCCCACACCGACTTCCAGTCCTCCAATATCATTGCGGATCTACTTCCCGAAGGGACCGGAGGGCTGACCGAGTATCTCAAGCGCCGCGTCATGCTCCCCATCACGGGCGGGTACGGCGACCTTGATCACGTCCTCACCCATGAACTGGTCCACGCATTCCAAATCGACATCCTCTACGGCAAAGGGCGGGGGCTCTCAAACCCGTTCGGCGCCTACGCGCCGCCGACCTGGTTCATGGAGGGGATCGCCGAGTATCTCTCGGTGACGCGGGTCGACAACCTGACACAGATGTGGCTTCGCGACGCGGCCCTTCAGGGTTATCTGATCCCCCTCGACGTCCTGAGCCAGGTATGGGACATCCGGAACTACCGCTTCGGCCAATCGATTTTCGCCTACATCGGCCAGAGGTCCGGCGATGACCGGATCGGAGAGCTGCTGCGCCGCACGGCTCGCACGCGGAGCGTGGACAAATCGTTTCAGGACGTGCTCGGCATAACGCTCGAGAAGTTCAGCAAGGACTGGATGGAGGAGGTTCGGAAGACCTACCTGCCGCAGATCCGCGACCACAAGAAACCGGAAGAGGTGGCGCGGCGGTTGACCGATTCGGAAAAGAGCCTCTCGAGCTACCACCTGGCTCCGGCGATCGCTCCCTCCGGCGATCGGATGGTCTTTCTCTCCGACCGCTCGCTGTACAACGATCTCTACATCGCGAGCGCGCTGGATGGGAAGGTGGAGCGGCGTCTCGTCAAGGGAGACCGCAGAGAGCAGTTCGAATCGCTCCGGTTCCTCAACGCATCGTTCGATTTCTCTCCCGACGGGGAGCAGGTTGTGTTCGCGGCCAAGTCGGGCGGGGGAGATGCGATCTATCTGATGCGGACCGAGGACGGGGTTGTCCTCCGGCGGTTCGCCTTCCCCTTGGACGGGATCGCCAATCCCTCCTTCTCTCCCGACGGGGAGAAGATCGTTTTCGTCGGTCTTCAGGGGGGACGCAGCGACCTCTACCTGTGCCGGGCCGACGGCACGGGGCTTCTGCGGTTGACCGATGATCGATTCATGAGCTTCTCTCCCCGATTCGCGCCCGACGGCCGATCGATTGTCTTCGTGACCGATCAGGGCGCGGAGACGGATTTCGAGAACCTGATCTTCGCCGATCCACGCCTCGCGATCCTGGACCTGGGAAGCGACACGATCCGCGTGCTTCCCGAAATGCGCGGAACCAACACGGGGCCTCACTTCTTCCCCGATGGGAAGCGGATCCTCTATGTGTCCGATCGGACGGGGATCGCCAATCTCTACATCCGCGATCTCGAGACCGGCCGGGATGCCCAGATCACGGATCTCCTGACCGGGGTGACCGGGATCATTCCTCTGGCGCCCGCGGTCAGCCTCTCCCGAGACGGCCGGCGTCTGGTTTTTTCGGCCTTCAGCGGCGGGGCGTGGGACCTCTTTGCGATCAAGGACCCGCTCGCCTTGGCGGAGATCCCGGACTCCCTCTCCGGCGCGCCGGGCCCGACCGTGGTGGAAGCGCAGCAGCAGCCGGCGGCAGGTGGGGATTCCACGGCGGCATCCGGGGAAGCGACAACGGCCGGAGATGCTCCGCCGGCGGCGCCCGGCGCTGCGACGGCGGATTCCCTCGGGACGGAGCGGGTGAAATGGCCGGCGGAGGGGGACGGACCCGGGATCGCAGACGCCGCCCAGGCAGACGGGGAGGGGCCGTCCGATGCGGCGCAGAGTCTCACGGACGTCTTTGCGCTGCACCGCGGACTTCCAGACACGACCGCGTTCAAGATCGATGGATACAAGGTCCGCTTCTCAGCCGACTACGCGGCGGCCAACGGCGCCTTCGCATCGAATGTGGGGGTCGCCGCGCAGACCTATGTCCAGTTTTCGGATGTCCTGGGCGATCACAACCTGCTCGTCGGGGCTGACATCTACGGCACTCTGTCCGATTCCCAGCTCCTGCTCGAGTACGCCAATCTGGCCAACCGGATCAACTACAGCGTGGCGGCCTTTCAATACAGGGACGATTTCTTCCTCTCGACCGCGCGCACGGGCGACGAGTTCCACAGCCAGATCTATCGGGGAGGAGAGGTCACGCTCTCGCGTCCGTTCAGCCGATTCCGACGACTGGACCTCACGCTCGAGGGTCTCGAGGTTTCCGAGACGGTTTACCGCCAGGCGTACTACGGCCCCGACGACTATGTTTATCGCCAGACGGCGCAGAGCAACCGCCACTTCGCCCGGCCGGGCCTCGCCCTCGTGGGCGACAACACCGTTTATGGGATCACGGGACCGATCAGCGGTGGACGGAGCTATCTCAGCGTGGACATCGCCTTCGGGGACCTGCGAAACACGCGCTGGATTCTCGATCGCCGCGACTATTGGAACATCAGGCAGAGATACGCGTTCGCGCTGCGAACGGTCGGCGCGACGAGCAACGGCAATGATCCAAATATCTTCCGGATCGGCGGACCCTTCACGATTCGTGGTTACGACTACGGGGAGTTGAGCGGCCGGAACGTGGGTCTCGTGAATCTGGAGTTCCGCTTCCCCCTGATCGAAGCCCTGCAGCTCGGCTGGCCGCTGCCGCTCGGGCTTCACGGGATCCGAGGCGCCCTGTTTTTCGATGCCGCCTCGGCCTGGCGCGATACGGAGCGGTTCCGCGCATTCCGCAGCGAGAGCGGCGGGATGAGGCTCGAGGACATCCGCGCCTCCTACGGGATCAACGCGTCCTGGAATGTCGGCTTCGCAATCTTGCGCTGGGATCTTGCCTGGCCGACCGATCTGCGAAAGAACCTGAGCAAACCGCGTGGAGTCTTCACCATCGGGAGCGGCTTCTAGACCGTGCAGGCATTCGGAAGCGGGGGCAGCCGGTGGGTTTTGCTAGCGTTCGCGCCCGCCCTGATCGCCGTTGTGGTACGGCTGCCGTCGCCGCCCGAGCCCGAGGCGGCCGAGCCATGGATCCGCGGCGCCCTCGCCTTTCAGGGGCTCCGGATGCCGGGAGACGGGGGCGAATCGCGAGGGGATCTGGTTGTCGCCCTTCCCCTCGCCATTGCCGAGAACGCCGCCTTCGTCGCGGCGCGCATCGCGCGCGGTGCAGAGACCGGGGACCGCGGCGGGTGGATTCGACAACACCGGGGGTTCTCTGAGAAATTCCTCTGGGGCCTCTGGATCGCCGCCGCCGCGGCGGCGGCCTACGTGGCGACAAAAACGGCGGCCGGCCCCGCCGGCCTTTTATCGGGCCTGCTGGTCGCGATCGCGCCGGTTGGACTCGCGGGCGCGAGGCGGCTCGACGGTTGGTCGCTCGCCGCTCCACTCGTCCTCGCCGTCCTCTGTCGAACGGGAGCGGAGTCCGCCGGCGCGGGACGGGATCCCAAGCGAACGATCGCACTCGCGCTCATCTGGGGAGCGATCCTCTCGCTCACGCCGCTCGGATGGCTGCTCGCGCTCTTCGGTCTCATCGCCGGCCGGAAGGGTGTACGGCTCGCTATCTTGTTTGCGATTCCTCTCTGGTTCGCGCTCGATCCGTCACGGCTCGCGAGCCCCCTGGGTGCAGTCTCGGGCCTCGGCCACGCATTCGTCTTTTCAGGGTGGCCCGGGCTTGGCGATGGTCCGGTTGGCAGACTTCTGCTGGCGAGCTGGACGCCCGGGCCGATCGTCTTGCTCTTCGCACTGGCCGGGGCGTGGCGTAGGGCGCGTGCCGGCGACTACCCTATCGTCGCGGCGCTGCTGGCCCTTTGGTGCATCCCCGCGCTTCTCGGCGCGCGGCGGCCCGATGGGGTCGGGGTGATCGCGCCGGCTGCTCTCGTCTTGTCCGTCGAGGGCGCGATGACGTTCTTTCGACGCTCGGCGAGGGGCCGCTCCCTCGTCGCCTCGGCCCTCGCCCTTCTGCTCGCTGTTCCGGTTGCATCGGGCGCCATCCGTGAGATCAGGGGGAATGCCGATCGCCGCTCGCGGGTCGAGCGGTTGGGCGAGATCGTCCGAGACCACGTTGAAGGGGGCAGGCTCCTGCTGCGGGATCCCGCGGCCCCCGCGCTCCCCGACTCGATCGCCTCGTTTGCCCTCCCGACGTTCGTCGAGCGGCCCGAGGCGTGGGACTTTGCGTACTGGCCCGGCTGGTACGGCGCCTTCTCCTATGCGCTGATCAAGGCGCGGACCGTGGAGATGATCGAGGATGATCAGGGGCGCCGGCCGGCAGGACGTTCATTGCTCGCAGCCCTTGCACGGCATGCCGATCCGATCGTGAGCCTCGGCGATCCGGCGACCGACCGGAGCGCCTTGATTCTGTTCCGTCTCCGCCCCGGCCCGCCGTGGGCGCCCCCCTCCGTTCGGGATCCGTGGGAGGGGATCAAGGCGAGCCGCTCCGATGCCCGCTTCCTCGCGGACCTGGGAGGCTTCCTGGCCCAGCATGGAAAGGGGAGGGACGCGATCGAGATCCTCCGGCTGGCGGTCAAATGGGACGATTCGGACCCGACGGCGTGGAACAACCTTGGATCGACCCTCCTGCTCATGGGGGAGGCGCAGTCGGCGGCGGAAACGTTCGAACAGGGGCTGCGCCGGGATCCCTCGTCGCTCGAGCTGCGCTACAACCTCGCGAAGGCATATCTGGCCGGCAACATCCCCGGCCGCGCGATCCTGGAGTTGAGGAGGGTTCTGCAGGCGAACCCCGGCTTTGCCCCCGCCCACTACGATCTGGCGCGCGCCGCGGCGGCCGAGGAGAACTGGCCCCTCGCGGCGCAGGCTCTCGATGCCTATCTCGGGATGAATCCGAAAGCGGCCAACCGGGAGCAGATCGAGACTGCCCTCGCGGAAGCGCGGCGGCGGGCCGAGGCGTTGCGGTCCGCGCAGGCCTTGCGGCGTCTGCGGCCGGCGGAGGGCGTCCATGAGTGATCCCTCGATCCTCGTTCACCTGCCGAACTGGATCGGCGATGCCGCGCTCGCCGTTCCCGCTCTTCGTGCCCTCCAATCGGCCCGGCCAGGTCGGCGATGGGTGCTGGTATGCAGCGAGCGGGGCGCCCCGCTCTTCGCGCGCTGGCCTTCCGATCTCCTCATCGTCGCCGGAAGGGACGGGGGGGAGGGAGTCCTCGCCCTCGCGAGGAGGCTTCGGGCGCTCAGGTGCGAGGCGGCGCTCTTGCTGCCGACGTCGTTTCGGTCGGCGCTCGCACCGTTTCTGGCGGGAATCTCGCGGCGAATCGCCTTCGCCTCCGATTCACGCCGGGGTCTGCTGACGGAGGCGGTCCGGGTGTCTGGACGCGATGTGCATCTGGCGCGGCAGTACGTCCGGCTGGCGGCGTGTCTGGGCGCAGACGCGGAAGCTCCCCTCGATCCCCTGGTCCCGATCGGAGAGGACGAGGTTGCCCGCCAAGCAGAGAGGCTCCGGTCTCTCGGCTTCGCGCCCGAATCTACGATCGCCTTCTGTCCGGGCGCGACCTACGGGGAGACGAAGCGGTGGCCCCTCGAGCACTGGATCACTCTCGGCGGGATGCTGCGGGCACGCGGGATGACGATTCTCGTCATGGGGGGGCGGGAGGAGACCGGTCCCGGCGAGAGGATCGCCCTCGATCTCCGCTCGGCCGCACACAACCTGGCGGGGCGGATCGGACTGCGCGAGGCGCTCTCGCTTCTGCGGCTCGTCAGCGGCGCGGTGAGCAATGATTCGGGCGCGATGCATCTCGCCGCCGCAGCCGGATCCCCGGTACTGGGTCTCTTCGGATCGACCAACCCGAAATGGACCGGACCGCTCGGCCGCCGTTCGCGTTCGTTCTCTCTGGCCCTTCCTTGCTCCCCGTGCTATTCGAGAAGCTGTCCCACGCAGATCGAGTGCCTCCGCGACATGAGGCCGGAGCGGGTTGCCGCCGAGCTCGAGAATCTGCTCGAGGACGTCGAAGGGAAGACGACGCGATGAGCGACCGTAAGGCCGTTTTCCTAGATCGAGACGGAACCGTCCTCGATCTCGTCCCCTATCTGCACGATCCCGAACAGGTGCGGCTGGTCCCCGGGGCGGCCGAAGCCCTGCGCGCCCTCGGGGAAGCGGGTTGGATGCGGATCCTGGTGACCAACCAGTCTGGAATCGCGCGGGGCTTGTTCGGGATCGAAGACGTGGAGCGCGTCCATGAGAGGATGTTGGACCTGCTGCGGGCGGAGGGGGCCGATCTGGAGGCGATCGAGATCTGCCCTCATCATCCCGACTTCACGGGCCCGTGTGCGTGCCGTAAGCCGGCATCCGGGATGTTGGAACGGGCGGCCGAGCGCCTTCAGATCGGCCGCTCGGGGTCGTGGGTGGTTGGGGACCGCATCGAGGACATCATCTCGGGCCGCCCGCTCGGGTGCGGGGGAATCCTCGTCCTCACGGGATACGGCCGCGACGAAGCTCGGACGATAGCCCCAGGGGACCTCAGGCCGGTCCGCTATGTCGCGTGGGATCTTCCCGCAGCCGCCGCGTTCATCCTCGGGACCGAGCGCCCCGGGCTTCGGATCACATGAGCGGCTCGGAGGGCGGTCAGCGCGGGATCAGGCGGTAGCTCGCTCCGTCCATCTGATAGAACCACCTCTCGGTCATTGAACGCGGGATGTCGACTCCGCTGCGTTCCATTCCGCCCAGCTCCCGTGGGTAGGAGCCTGTGCGATAGCGGTGGACTTCGATCAGACGGCGCAGGTCGATCTCTTCCCATCGAGCGCGGGCCTCGTGCCATGGACCTTGATCGATGGAGAGACGCTTGTCGACCCACGAGCTGGTCGCGACGAGCAGAAGGATCAGGAGCAGGACCGCGAGCGCGGGTGACCGGCGGAGGATCTCGCGCGTCGGAGCCTGAGGAGCGGCCGCCACGGGGCGGCTCAAGAGATGGATCGAGCCTCCCTGCACGCCGTCGGCGATCGTCGCGTAGGTCTCGTGTTCTCCGAGACGCGTCGCCTCGACGATCTCCCGGATCGACCTGCGGCCGTCCACCTGCCGCAACACGGCGCGGCGGAGCGGGTCCGAGGAGACGACGAGGTCCCCTCCCGAGGCGAGAAACGGGATCGCGCTGGCAGGGAAATCTTCCTGCTTCCACGCGGCAAGCTCGTCCAGGCGCCGCATCGCATCGAGCAGTATGTTGTCCATCGCCAGGCCCGGCCTGAAGACCGCTTCTGCTGAGGCGGGCGGTAGCATCGCGAAGTGGCCCCGGTCCCAGAGCAGGATCCGATCGAGCAGGGCCTCGGTCACCCCGAGGAATACCCGCTCGCACGTGCCGCGCTCGAGGTGAGGAACCTCGCAAGCCACGATCCACGGGTCGCGTCCCTCTTCCCAAACTTGGGCGCTCAGCGGGAGGGCCTCGCTCGGAGAGATATGCCCGAGTGCGACGAGGGCGTCGAGGAACGGCTCGCGGCGGCCCCCTTGGATCGCGCGGATCGATGTGAGAAGACCCTCGCGGAAGTGTAGGACGACCTCATCTTCCTCTGTCGCCAAGCGGAGCGAGACGGTCTTGCGCTGGTTACCCACGAGCTGGAGCGTCTCGATCACACTCAGATCGCGAAGACTTCCCTGTATGGGCATGCCACCTCACACATCGCGGCTCAGGCCGCCATGCGATAGACGTCCCTCTCGAGGTAGTGGCGCAGGCTGTGCTGCCGGAGCAGCCGGCGGGCCATCCAGGTCGAGCAGCCGAACGAACCGATCATGCAGAGGAGGCCCAGGAATCGGGCGATACCCTCGATCCCCTCCGTCGTGATCGACGTGGGGAATGCCCACGCCGCGCGGGTCAAGAGGACCGATCCCAGGGCGAAGACCCAGACGAGAACGCTTCCCGTCATAGGTCGCCCGCGAAGGATCAAGCCGACGCCGGGGAGCAGAATGGTGGCCCAGTCGCGGAGCCGCTCCCCTTGGAGCTTCTCTTCTCCGAGTAGGCGCCGCAGGAGGAGCCGGCTATGGTCGCCGGGCGCGTGCGATGTGATCGAAGCGGCGCAGCTCATGCAGTATGTGCGGCCCGCGGTGCGCGTGACGCAGCGCCGGCAAACCGGGCCGCCGCAGCGGGTGCAGCTGTAAACGCGAAGCCGACCCTCGATGATCGTCCCTGCGAGAGCGCCGAGGAGTAGCGCGATCAGGATCGCCAAGGGCGTCGCGGTCGAGCGGCCGCCCGGATGTAGCCAGGATAGAAACGGGGGGACGGGAGCCGCCGGGCGCTGCCTCGCCCGCTCCAAGGCCCAGATCTCTCGCGGACCGAGCTGGCCATCCATCACGTCGGAGGTGCTCTCGGGGTTGCCCCTTCGCGTTGCGGATCGGACCCGCTCGAAGTCCAGGCGCGCGGCCTCCTCGAGCCTCTGATCGGCCTCTTCGAAGCGGTGCAGGCGGCTGAGCGCGCTCGCAAGGTTGTAGCGTGCCTCGAGCCGCGCCGCGGGGGAGTCGAGCATCATCTCGTAGGCGCGCGCGGCGCCCGTGGGATCGCCCCTCCAGAGGAGCAGGTTCGCCATGTTCACTGCGCCGTGCGATGCAACGACGCTTTCGGTCGAGACGGCGCGCTCGAAGGCCTGCTCTGCTTCGGCGAGCCGTCCGCCCCTGCGATGCAGCATCCCGGCCGCGAAAGCGGATTCGGGAACCCGTTCGCGCGCGTCGAGGCCGAGGACGGCTTGCTCAAGCTCCGGCGAAGGCGTCTCCCGCTCGGCCCGGGCGATCAGCCAGGGGGGTGCCTGCGTGTCGATCGGGGCGGCGTAAGGGGCCGCGAGCTCCCATGCCCCCGGCATGAGCAGGAACCAGAGGACGGCGGTGATCGCGAGCGCCCGTTCCTTGCGGGCGAGCGCGCCGTGCGCGAGGCCCGCGTAGGCGCTCGAGGCGGCTGCGGCTCCCCATTGGACCGCGAGCGGAACTAGGCAGAGCAGCGTCGCGACATGCCCCGCCCGGCCCGCCCCAAGGTGGGGACGGAATGCCTCCAAGAGCACATGCCTCCTGCGGGGGAGATGACGCAGCCCGATCGCGGCCAGAAGCAGTGTCGCCGCGATCGTGGTGGCGGTCCAGAGAGGGGGAAGCGCCAGGGCGAGGGTCCTCCGCTGGACCTCCCAACTGTGGCCTGTAGCCTCAATCGCTCCCGCCATGCCCTCGCCGGCGAGCGAAGGATTGGCCGGAATCCCCAGCTGGACGAGACCGAGCCAGGCGGGGAGCAGGTCTGGGTCGAGCGTCACGGCCAGCCGGTAGTTCATCACCGCCGCCGCCCGCTCGCCCTGGCGGGCCGACTCGCGCGCGACGAGAAGGTGATGCCATGCAGCCGGGGGATTCGTCCGGGCCCCCGCCTTCGCCCTCTCCTGGAGCGCCTGCTCGGGGGTAGGCGGAGCCGCTCTGGCGGGCAGCGTCAGGCCCGCAAGGAGCAGGGAAAACAGGAGTTGGATCGCATGCCTTGGTAGGAGCATTCAACCTCGGAATCGGGCTTTTCCGTTGACCTCCGGTTGATCCACCGGTAGCTTGGGAAACTCGATCGCCCTTTATCCCTGTATCGGCTGCTCTGAGAAAGACTTGAGGAACCAAGGAGTTCTCGGGAGGGGAGCGTGGCTGGGGTCCGAATCCGTGACGTTCAACATCATGTTGGCAAAGAGGTTCTCATCCAGGGCTGGGTCGCCCACGTCCGCTCGTCCGGAAAACTGGTATTCCTCAATCTCCGGGACGGGAGTGGCCGGATCCAGATCGTGGTATCGAAGGGCGATGTCGGACCAGAGACCTTCGAGGTCGCCGCCGCGCTTCAGGTGGAGGCAGCCGTCGCCGTCGATGGCGTCGTCCGCGAAGATCCCCGTTCTCCGGGGGGCTATGAGATCGCGGGCCGTGCGATCCGCCTGATCGCTCCGTCGATCGATTATCCGATCACCCCCAAGGAGCACGGCCCTGCTTTTCTCCTAGACCATCGCCATCTCTGGCTGCGGTCCAGCCGTCCCCACGCGATCCTCACGATCCGAAACGAGTTTCTGAAGGCGTGCCGCGACTTCTTCTACGACCGGGGATTCATCCTGATCGACGCGCCGGTGTTCACTCCCGCGGCCTGCGAGGGGACGACGACGCTTTTCGAGACGCAGTATTTCGACGAGAAGGCCTACTTGACGCAATCGGGGCAGCTCTATATGGAAGCCGCTGCGATGGCGTTCGGCAGGGTCTACTGCCTGGGCCCCACCTTCCGTGCCGAGAAATCGAAAACCCGCCGCCACCTGACCGAGTTCTGGATGCTCGAGCCCGAGATGGCCTTCGCGGACCTCGACGACGTGATGGATCTCGAGGAGGAGATGATCGAGTACCTCGTCGGTCGCGTTCTCGATCGCTGCCGGTCGGAGCTCGTGCTGCTCGAACGGAAGGTCGAGGCATTGGAGAGCGTCCGGCGTCCGTTCCCGCGGATCCGTTACGACGAGGCGGTCAAGATCCTGCACGAGGCGGGCTCGGCGTTCGAGGCCGGAGGCGATCTCGGCGCGGCGGACGAAACGATCCTCTCCTCGCGATACGACTCGCCGGTCTTCGTCCACCGGTTCCCTGCGGCGGTCAAGGCGTTCTACATGAAGAAAGACCCCGCCGATCCCCGTCTCTCCCTCTCGGTCGATCTGCTCGCGCCGGAGGGGTATGGGGAGATTATCGGCGGCGGGGAGAGGGAGGATTCGCTCGAGGTTTTAGAGCGGCAGCTTGCCGCCCACGGCCTGCCGGTGGAGTCGTTCCAGTGGTACCTGGATCTGCGCCGCTACGGGTCAGTCCCCCACGCGGGATTCGGGATGGGGATCGAGCGGACCCTCACGTGGATTTGCGGTATCGATCACCTCCGTGAGGCGATCCCGTTCCCGCG
>CAZNRY010000107.1:0-13974 GCA_964575675.1 uncultured bacterium | reverse complement strand
GCCCGCCGCGTCGACGAGGAACCGAGCCCTCAGGACCCAGAGGAGCTGTCCCATGTTCATCTCGGGCACGAGCACGCGGCGATACCGCGCGAGAATCGCCCCCGTGTCCGGCGGCAGCGGGTTCAGGTAACGGATCTGGAGGTGGCCGATGCGGGCGCCACCCGTCGCGCGCATCCTCTCGACGCCCGCGCGGATCGCTCCGTACGTCGATCCCCACCCGACGATGAGGAGGTCTCCTTCCTGATCCCCTTCGACCACCTGCGGCGCCAGGTCGAGGGCGATCCGCTCCACCTTCTCTGCCCGGAGGCGGACCATGCGTTCGTGGTTGAGCGGGTCGTAGCTGATGTTGCCCGAGCCGTCCTCTTTCTCCAGGCCGCCGATTCGGTGCTCGAGGCCCGGAGTTCCGGGACGGACCCACGGCCGCGCGAGCGTTCGAGGATCCCGCGCAAACGGACGGAACCCCTCCGGATTGGTCCGGAATCGAGCGCTGATCGGTGCGAGCCGGTCGAGATCGGGGATTCTCCAGGGCTCGGCCCCGTTTGCCAAGTATCCGTCCGAGAGAAGGAAGACGGGGGTCATGTGCGTCACGGCGATCCGGCAGGCTTCGTAGGCGGCCTCGAAGCAGTCCGACGGAGTCGATGCGGCGAGGACGGGAACCGGCGCTTCGCTGTTGCGGCCGAAAAGCGCCTGGAGGAGATCGGCCTGTTCCGTCTTCGTGGGCAGCCCTGTGGCGGGACCGCCCCGCTGGATGTTGCAGATGACGAGGGGCAGCTCGGCCATCGTCGCCAGGCCGATCATCTCGGTCTTAAGGGCCACCCCAGGCCCGCTCGTTGTCGTTACCCCGAGATTGCCCGCGAAGGACGCCCCCAAGGCGGAGCCGATCGCCGCGATTTCGTCCTCGGCCTGAAACGTGATCACGTTGAAGTTCTTGTGATGGGACAGCTCGTGGAGGATGTCGCTCGCGGGCGTGATCGGGTAGCTCCCCAGGAAGAGGGTCAACCCCGACTTCTCGCTCGCCGCGATCAAGCCGAGAGAGATCGCCGTGTTTCCGGATATGTTCCGATACCGGCCGGGGGCGAGGCGGGCCGGCGGAACGTTGTAGCTCACGGAGAACAGCTCCGTCGCCTCCGCGAACGTGTAGCCCGCCTTCAGGGCGAGGACATTCGCCTCCATCAACGCCGGCTGCTTCGCGAACTTGGTCTCGATCCATCGCAAGGTCGATTCCATCGGGCGGCCGTAGAGCCAGTACATCATCCCGAGGGCATAGAAGTTCTTGCAACGGTCGATCGTCCGGGTGTCGAGGCCGGTTTTCTCGAGCGCGAGGCGGGTCTGACGGGTCAACTCGACCCGGAAGACCCGGTACCCATCGAGGGTGTGGTCCTCGAGGGGGCTGGACTCGTAACCCGCTTTCTTGAGGTCATGGGCCGCGAAAGCGTTTGTGTTCACGATCACGACGCCGTTGGGCTTGATCTCCTTCAGGTTCACCTTGAGCGCCGCAGGATTCATCGCGACGAGGACGTCTGGGGCGTCGCCGGGCGTCGAGACCTCGGCGGATGAGAAGTGGATCTGGAATCCGCTCACCCCGGGAAGGGTACCGGCCGGCGCGCGGATCTCGGCCGGGAAGTCGGGAAGGGTCGCCAGGTCGTTGCCGAATGCGGCCGACGTGGCGGTGAACTGCGTTCCGGCGAGCTGCATCCCATCGCCCGAGTCGCCGGCGAAGCGGATCACGACGCTGTCCAGTACCTGGGTCGGCTTGGGTCCTCGATCGGTCTTGCTTTCGGTTTCCATTTCCCCTGGGTCGCAACGCGCGATGCCTCTCGGCCGGCGCGTCGGAAAGCGGTTCTCGGTTGATTGCGGGCGTTTCCTGCAGGCTAACACCGGCGGCCGGTCCCCGCAACCATTCAGCAAAACTGTATCACAACATTCGTTTTGCTTCACGACGATGATCATTTGAGGCGGCCCCAGCCCGCGCCGGGGCAAATCGCCAGCGGGTCGTTTCGAGTTCTCGACCACCCGCGAGCCGGCCTTTGGGGTACCGGCAAGCCCCCAAATTCGATACAATTGCAGGGGTCGAACTCGCCGGCGAGTTTCGATCGGGGCATGTGGCTTTCCGATTCACCGAAAGGAATAAGCGATGAGACATCTGAGGGTAGGGTTCCTGGGTCTCCTTCTTATGGGGGTTGTGGCGCTTCCGACGCTGGCCCAACTTCGCACCATACCGATGGCGACGGAGAAGTCGGAACTGACCCTCGTGGAGCAGCGGGGCGATGTCTTGGTTTACCGCGTAACCGTTGGGGACATCGACGCATTGGACGTGATGACCAAGGAAGGTCCCTTCACGCGGTTGATCATTCCGGGATTTCACAGCTCGAAGATCGAAGGGGCGCCGGAGCTCCCCATGATGAATCGGCTGATCGAGATCCCGTGCGGCGCCGTTCCGCGTGTCGAGGTCGTCTCCTCGACGAGCCGCATGGTGCGGCTCGGAGACTTCGGGATCACGAGCCGCCTCTTCCCGGCGCAGCCGAGCATGCCCAAGAACGCCGATCCGGCGACCTGGCCGTTCAGGTACGACGCGACGGCTTATGCGCCCGCGCGCGTCGGCGGGGAGCTCATCCGCGTGACGGACCTCGGGCGGCTTCGCGCCGTTGATCTGGGCCGAATCGAGATCTCCCCGGTCGCCTACTATCCGGGCGAGAATCGGATCGAGGTCTTCGATTCGATCGAGTTCCGCGTCCGCTTCGACGGGGTCGATGAAGCCCTCGGAGCCGAGATCGATGCCGCGACCCACAGTTCCTTCTTCCGGCCCGTCTACGGCATGATCGAAGGGTTTCGGGGCCAGCACGACCTGCACCCCGATCTCGTGCGGGACGTCGTCACGATGGTGATCGTGACCCCGCCCGAGTTCGAAGCCCAGCTCCAGAGTCTCGTCAATTGGAAGACGCAGAGGGGTTTCCACGTTGTGGTCGGCGTCACGGGGACGCCGCAGGTCGGGACGACGACAGCGACGATCCAGACCTATATCCGGAACCTCTACAATAACGCCACCCCGGAGCTGCCGGCCCCGAGCTTCGTCCTCTTCGTGGGCGACGTCGCTCAGATGCCGACGTGGACCGTGGGCGGCGATGCGACCGATCTTCCCTACTGCGACATCGACTCGAACAACATTCCGGACATCTACTATGGCCGTTTCTCGGCCACCAATTCGACGCAGCTGCAGGCGATTCTCGACAAAACCCTGATGTACGACCAGTTCACGATGCCCGATCCGAGCTACCTGGGCGAGGCGCTCATGATCGCCGGAATGGACGCGACGTACGGCCCCGTCTGGGCGAACGGCCAGATCAACTACGGCACGACCTACTACTTCAACACGGCCCATGGGATCTCGAGCCACACCTACCTGTATCCCACTTCCGGGTCATCGGAGACCGCCATCCTCGCCGACCTGAGCCACGGCGTCTGCTACGCGAACTACACGGCCCACGGCAGCACGACCGATTGGTCGGACCCGAACATCACGCAGGCGAATGTGAACAGCCTGACGAACTACGGGAAATACCCGCTGGTCGTCGGCAACTGCTGCCTCACGAGCAGCTACGCGATCGCCGAGTGCTTCGCCGAGACCTGGCTCCGGGCCTCGGGGAAGGGCGCGATCGGCTACATCGGCGGCAGCAACTCGACCTACTGGGACGAGGACTACTGGTGGGGGGTCGGGTACCGGGCGAGCATCGTCGTCAATCCGACATACGATGCGGCGCAGATCGGCGGGTACGATGGAATCTTCCATGACCACAGCGAACCGATGAGCAAGTGGTATGTGACGAACGACGCCCTGATCTTTTGCGGGAACCTCGCGGTGACCGAATCCGGATCGTCCCGGATCAACTACTACTGGAACATCTACAACCTGATGGGCGATCCATCGCTCTCGACGTACATGGGAGTCCCGCCGGTGAACCCGGTGACGCATCCGGCGACGATCTTCACGACGTGGAGTTCCATCGACGTAACCGCGGCCCCGGGGAGCTACGTCGGTTTGACGAAGGACGGCGTCCTGATCGGCGCGGGGACCGTGAGCGACACCGGGAGTCTGACCCTCCCGATCTGGGCGCAGCCGCTGACCCCCGGGACGGCCCACCTCGTGGTGACCATGCAGAACCGCAGGCCTTACCAGGCGGATCTGAACGTGATCATCCCAGCGGTCGTCACGATCGACCCCACCGTCATCGACGCCAACGTCGAGACGGTCATCCACGTCGGCGTGTTTGAGTACGACGGCGTGACCCCGAAACCCGGCATCGACGTGTGGGCCGCCGGCTTGGGGTACGCCTCCGCGACCGGTACGACCGGTCTGGACGGCTACTGCGACATCACGGTGAACTACGCCTACGGGCCGACCCTCGACATCGTCGGGAAGAACCCGGCCGAGTCCTGGGAGCTCTTCCGTGTCCCGATCGACGTCAACGCCCAAACGCTGACTACCCCCGACCTGTGGGTGACGACGGACATCGGGCTCTCCGACACATTCGCCCTGAACCTTCCCGGCGTTCTGAACGCCCAGGTCGGCGAGGCGGGGTTTATTCTTCACGCCCTGCAGAACGGGGTCGCCTTCGGCAGCACCGCGTCCAGCACGCTCCCTCTGACGCCGACGCAGATCGGCGCGATGAGGGGAATCATCGCGGTCAGCGGGTACGATCTCTACACGGAGGACTTCCCGATCATCGAGGCATACGGGACGTTGAGCGGCCATGTAGATGCCAATGGCTCGCCCGCGGTCGGCGCCGTCGTGAACGGCTACGACGGCGGGGGCAACCTGTCGTTCTCCGCGACGACGAGCAGTCTGGGCAACTATGCGGTCACCGACAGCATCCTCTGCGCCACGTACACGATGAAGGTCGACTTCTTCGGCTACGAGCACTGGGAGCAGCCGTACTTCGTCAACTACGGCCCGAACGTCCTGAACATCAACCTCACCCCGGCGCCGAGCGGCGTCCTGGCGGGAACGGTTCTGGAGAACGAAACAGATCTGCCGCTCGAGGCGACGATCAAGATCTACCGCAGCGACACGATGGCCCTCTACGCGCAGACGACGAGCAGCGCGGCCGATGGGACCTACACGACCCCGGCCCTTCCCTACTTCAACTACGTCGTAAACGTCAGGGCATGGCACCACATTCCGGCGAATGACAATGTGACGATCGCCGGCCCGACGACCACGAAGAACTACTGGCTCGACCCGACGATCGGCGATCTGCTCGTGATCGACGACTCGGCCGTCAAGGAAGGGGCTTGCGCGCCCAAGCTGGACGAAAAGACGGGAGAGGTGATCGAGCAGGGGTATGCCGCCGCAGACGCGAAGACCGCGGCGGACATCGTGACCGATCTTCAGGCCCTCGGCTACAACGCGACCCTCGAGCCGATGGCGACCACGAATCCGGCCACCTGGGAGAACTACGATCTCCTGCTCGTCTCGAGCGGCTCGAACATCACCTCGTTGAGCGATGCGGCCTTCCGGACCGCGCTGAAGAACTGGGTCCTTGCCGGCGGACATCTGCTGATCGAGGGAGGCGAGGTTGGCTACGACTGGTACTCGAGCGACGCGAGCTTCGCGCAGACAGTGCTCCACATCACGACCTGGAACCACGATTCGAGCGGCAACGTGACAATCGCGGCGCCGGCGCACTACGTCGCGACGGTCCCCAACGCGATCGGGAGCCCGATCACCATGACCTACGCGAACTACGGGGACCACGATGCCCTGACGCCGACGGCGGATGCGGTGATGGTGGGCGCTTGGTCGTCCTACAGCACGAACTCGAGCATCGTCGCCTACGATTCGAATCCGGCCCCCGAGGGCGGCCAGATCGTCTTCTTCTCCTTCAACTACTCGGCCATGGACGCGGTCGTGCGGCCACAGCTCCTGCAGAACGCGGTGGTCTGGCTCACGACGCCCGAGATCGGCAACTGCGGGGTCTCGGGCCGTGTGCTTCTGGCGGCCCAATCCGATCATTCGGGGGTGAAGGTCGAGGCGATTCCGAACGGCGGAAGCGCCTACACGAACACGCAGGGAGACTACGCGTTGCCGGGGCTCTTCGCCGGCGACTACACGATCAAGGCCTCGAAGCTGAACTTCTCGACCGCGACCCAGGCGGTCTCCCTGACGAGCGGCCAGCAGTTGACCGACGTCAACTTCATGCTCACACCGACCACGGTGGACGAGATCTGCCGGCACCCGAATCTTGCGATACCCGACAACAACCCGACGGGTGTGACCGACAACATGACGGTCGCGATGAACGGGGCCACGGTCAGCTCGATGGAGGTCTACGTGAGGATCACCCACACCTATCAGGGCGACCTCATCGTCAAGGTGATCTCCCCGAGCGGTCGTACGGTGATCCTGCACAACCGGACCGGCGGCACGACGGACAACATCATCGGTTACTACCCGTCGCAGCTCACGCCCGCCCAGAGCCTCGACGCCATGATCGGGGAACCGACCGACGGCGTCTGGCGTCTCACGGTGAGCGACAACGCGGGGGTGGACCTCGGGACCCTGAACGACTGGTGCCTCAAGATCACGCACGGCGGGCTGAACCCCGCGGATGTGGCCGACGGCGCTCTTCCGAAGACGCTCGTCCTCGGGGACTGCAGGCCGAACCCGGTCAACAGCCAGGCGGCGATTCGGTACGACCTGCCGCGGACAGGACGGATCGACCTGTCGATCTTCGACGTCACGGGGCGGAAGGTCGCGACCCTCGTGTCGGGCATCATGCCGGCCGGGCGTCATGAGACGAGCTGGCTTGGACGCGACGATGCGGGACGTGAAGTCGCAAGCGGTCTCTACTGGTATCGCCTCACGACCGACGCCGGATCGCTGAACCGAAAGCTCCTCGTGATCCGCTAGTCGGACGGCTTCGAAACCACCGACGGCAACCGAAGGGGCGCGGCAGCAAGCCGCGCCCCTTGCCGATCTGGGTTGACCCGTCGCTCTCTGCATCGCCCGTCGCGGCCACGCCTCCCGGGTCCTTTCCCTCCTCTGACTTGCGCGGCCCGGCGCCCGGGCGCGACAATGACGGATCGGCGACCGAGAGATTCGCAGGGGAGGCAGCGGATGGACTTGGGATTGACGGGAAGACCGGCTCTCGTGACGGGAGCGAGCAGCGGCCTGGGTCTGGGGGCGGCGTGGGCGCTCGTCGAGGAGGGGGCAAACGTCGCCCTCTGCGCCCGCGGCGAATCGAGACTCGCCGCGGCGGTTGAAGGTCTCTCGCGCTTGGGTCGCGGAAAGGCGGCCGGCATTGTCGGCGACGTCGCTTCGCGCGAAGGGCCGGAACGGATCGTTCGGGACTCCGAGCGCATCATGGGACCACTCTCGATCCTCGTCGCGAACGCGGGGGGGCCGCGCCCCGGATCATGGAAGGATCTCGCCGACTCGGATTGGGAGGCGGCGTTTCAACTGACCCTGATGAGCGCGGTCCGCCTCGCCCGGGCGGCGCTTCCGGGGATGATCGAGCGGGGATGGGGGAGGATCGTCTTCATCACGTCCACATCGGGCAAGCAGCCGATCGACGGACTTCTCCTGAGCAACGTATTCCGGCCCGGCGTGATCGGGTTCGCCAAATCGCTGGCGAACGATGTGGCCGGCTGCGGCGTCACGGTGAACTGCGTCTGTCCCGGGCCGTACAATACCGAGCGCATCGAGGAAGTCCTGAGCCAACGGGCCGTCAAGGCTGGAATCGACATGGCCGAGTCGAAGCGCCGCTATCTCGCGGGCGTTCCGGCGGGACGCTTCGGCGAGCCGATCGAGCTCGGGAGGATGATCGCGTTTCTCTCCTCAGAGCAGGCGGCGTTCGTGAACGGTTGCTCCATATCGGTGGACGGGGGAAGCGTGCGCGGGATATTCGGGTAGTCGCTCGGCGGGGCGCTGGCCCCAGAGCGGGAACACGCCGCCGCAGATGCGGCCAGATGCGCCGTTGCAGCAGAAGGCTGGTGAGGATGCGGGCCAGAGGCTCGCAGTCGACGGGAGCGTGCCGATGAGCTGGTTTGCCGCCCTCAGGGCGGAGGCGGATCCGATCTGGCGGGAGATTCTCGGGCATCCCTTCGTGCGAGAACTCGGGCGGGGAACCCTTCCGGTCGATCGATTCCGGTTCTTCCTCACCCAGGACTACCCGTACCTGAAAGAGTTCAGCAGGGCGCTCGGTCTCGCGGTGTCGCGAGGCGGCAGGCTCGAGGAGATGACGTTCTTCGCCGAGCTCTTGCACGGCACGCTGTCGTTCGAGATGGAGCTTCATCGGAGATCCTGCGGCGAGCTCGGGATCCGGGCCGAGGAACTGGAAGAGGCCCGACTCGCGCCGACCGCGTACGCGTACACCCGGCACCTCCTCTCGATAGGCGCCCTCGGCACGCAGGCCGAGATGGCGATCGCACTCCTTCCTTGCTCCGTCACCTACGCCGAGATCGGCAAGTCGCTCGCCGCCTCTCCTCCGCCGAATGCTCCCCACTACGAGAACTGGATTCGGACCTATGCGTCGGATGAGTACCAGGAAATCGCTAGGCGCCTGATCTCCATCGCCGATGGTCTCGAGAAAAGAGTATCGGGCGACGAACGGACCCGCTGCCGGGAGCACTTCCTCATCTCCTCGCGCTACGAGTATCTCTTTTGGGAAATGGTCTACCGGGGCGAGGCCTGGCCCTTCGATGAGGGACTGCGCTGAGCACGCCCGCGGGCCTCGGCGAATCATCCAGCGCGAGCACGCGCGCCCGGATCTTACTTCGTGCTGTTCTTCCCGGATAAGAATCGCTCGCGCTGGCCTAGGAGATAGGCGTCGGCGGGCGAGATCGCGATCGCGCGATCGATTGTTGCGATCGCATCCCTAGGCCGCCCTATTCTAAAGTAGACCTCGGCCAGCGTATCGATGATCCCCGTGTTCTGCGGCTCGATCTCTACGGCGGCGAGCGCAGCCTGGAGCGCGTCCTCCAGGTAGACATTGCCGAGCGCACAGAACCAGGCGAGGGAGTTCAGGGTTCCCGCGTCCCGGGTTCCGGAGGCCCGCACGCGGCGGAGCGTCTCCCCGATCCTCTCCCTCTCGCGATTCGCCCGGTCGCCTTGGCCGAGCGAGTCGTACATGCCCGCGAAACGCAGGTGCGCCTCGAGAAGGTCTTCCGTTTGGAGGATCCGATAGAGGCGATCGAGTTCGTCGATCGGCTTGGGATGGTCCTCGACGCGGAGGTCGACATACCGCGTCCGGTACTCGGGGTAGCGGTCGCTCATCCGCACGATGAGGATCGCGGCCGACTGCTGACCGCGGCGGTCGCCCCCCGCAGCCTGGCCGGCAGCCAGCGCCGAGAGGAGCTTCTCAGCGAGCTCGCCCTCGGTCTCGCGATAGGCGCGCGCCATCTCGCGGACGACGGCCGGTCCGGCCAGAATGTTTCCCTGGATCGCAAGCCCGGGGGCTGTCGTGTCGCCCGCCCAGTCGGAGCACTTCGATCCGGTGAAGGAGGCGGCACGGCCGGCTGCGTCCACGACGCCGACTTGACGATTCTCGCGTCCAGGGTCCGCCTCCAGGAGCGCGCGAAGCGCCTGGGCGGCGGTCGATCCCGAACGGAGCATCTCAAGCCCCAGCGGGCCAAACGATCGGTTGGTCTGCGACTGGGTCGCGATCGCCCCAACGCCCGCCTCGGCCCACGGAACGGCCGACCCCACGCTGAAGGCGCGCGACTCCACCGCCACGCCGAGCTCCTCCGTCTCCGGGTCGAATGCGACGATCGAAAACGTCCCCGCCGTCTCCGCTGGCAGACCCGGGGAGGCGAACGCCAAGAGGCCGAGGATCGTCAGCGTGATCCGCGTCGCTGATCCCAACCCCATCATGCGTCTCCCTCGGGCTGATAACGCGGGAAGCGCCCTTCCTTCGCCTCGCGGAGGATCGACTTCAGGATCTCGGGGAAGTCGCTCGCCAGGATCCAGGAAAAGTAGTCGGGGTCGGACGTCGTGACCTCCCGCACCATTTGCCCCGAATGCTTGCCGAAGGCGAAGCATGCCTCGCCGTCCCGCCATTCGAGCTTGCGATCCGGATCGACATAGCGGTCCGACGTCCGCTTCGATGCGATCGCGAGTCCGGCCACCGAGCGATCGAGATCCGGGTACCGCTCGAGCTGCGCGAGCAGAACGTCCAGGGTCGCCTCCGCGTCGGCAGCGGCGCCGTGCGCCCCCTCGAGGTCGCGCCCCAGGAAGAAGCGCACCGCCGCCGAGAGGTCGCGCGGCTCTCGGCGGTGAAAGATGACCTGGACGTCGACGATCGCGCGGTCCTCCATCGAGAACGGCTGGCCGCATCTCGCGAGCTCCGCCGCCAATATCCGCAGGTCGAAAGAGTGAATGTTGAACCCGCAGAGATCGGCATCCCCGATCCAGCGAACCATCTCATCCGCAACCCGGCGGAAGGTAGGGCAGCCCTCGACGTCCTGGTTCGTGATCCCGTGAACGGCGGTCGCCTCGATCGGGATGCGGACTTCCGGGTTCACGCGCCGCTCCCACCTCTCACGCGTGCCGTCGGGGGAGAGCTTCACCATGGCGATCTCGATGATCCGGTCGCGGAAGACGACGGCGCCGGTCGTCTCCGTATCGATCACGACGAGAGGGCGCTTGAGCCGGATTGAATCTGGCATAGACATCGTGGTTCCTCCAATCCGGGGCGATCGTAGCAGGATGAGTTTCCAGGCGAAATGGCGGACAGAGAAACGCCCCGGGTCTGTCGTCCGGGGCGTCCCGACAAGTGCGCGGCGCCGATCGGCGCTTCCGCCGTCCTACTCGAGGGTCGCCATCTGCTTCTCGACGGCTTTAACGGCCCCCGGGATATCTTTGGCGGCCATCTCGTGGCATCCATGAGTGCAACACGCATACGACTTGCCGTCGTAGCTCAGGTACTCCGTCGTCTCATCGATCGCGAACTGCTTGCCGCAGCCGCAGAGGGCCTTCGTTCCCTTCTCGGTGATCGCGATCACGTTTCCGACCCCGAGCTTCAGATGGGTGATCTGGCCGAGGAACTGGGAAGTCTGATCCTCGGACAACTTCGCCGATGCGGCGGCGTCCTTCATCGCCATCTCGTGGCAGGCGTGGGTGCAGCACGCGTACTGCTTCCCATTGTAGGAGATGTACTCGGTCGTGGCGTCGGGGGCGAAGATCTTCCCGCAGCCGCAAACAGCGATGTCATTGGCGACCTGATTCGCCGCGACTTTCGCGGTGTCGGCCGCGGTGGCCGGGAAGGACAGAGCGAGCGCGAGAAGAAGGCTTCCCGCGGCGCAGGTCAGGCGATTGCCGTGCATAGCACCTCCGGAGACTTGGGTTTCGTCAGAGCGGAATGTCATTGGTTGCGCGGCCGCAGGATCCGGCAGTCTGCCGGAAACGGGCAAGCATCCGCCCGGAGCGGCAGGCGTGTCAACCGCTCCTCTTCGAGCTCGCGGGCTTGTGAGAACGTTCTCGATCAAGGTTGCCGATCCAGCGCCCGCGAGGTTTCGCGTAGCGGCGATTCCGGCGGAACCGGCGGGTTGGTCCCGTGCCGGATCAGTCGGCCGAGAGGGCGAGCTCGTCCTCGATCGGCACGTCCTTGCCGTCGTGAACAACCCGGCCGTCCTGGATCTTCAAGATCCTCTCGGCCATGCGCGCGAGGCGCAGGTCATGGGTGATGAGGACGACCGTGACCCCTTCCTTCCAGAGCCGGACAAAGAGATCCAGGATTCCGCGGCCGGTGGTCGTGTCGAGGTTCCCGGTCGGTTCATCGGCAAGGATGACCTTCGGGCGGTTCGCGAGGGCGCGCGCCACCGCGACCCGCTGCATCTCGCCCCCCGAGAGCTGGGTGGGGAGGTGCTCCGCGCGTTCGGCGAGACCAACCCGGCTCAGCATCTCGATGGCGCGCTCTCGGCGGGCTCGGGAGGACATCCCCGCGAAGAGCAGCGGCATCTCGACGTTCTCCCTGGCCGTCGCGTACGGGAGCAGGTGGAATGATTGGAAGACGAAGCCAATCGACCGGTTTCTGAGATCTGCGAGCTCCTCGTGCGAGAGGCGCGCGATGTCCCTGCCCTCGAACTCGTAGAGGCCGCCGCTCGGTACGTCGAGGCAGCCAATCAGGTTCATCAACGTCGATTTGCCGGAGCCGGAGGGACCGATCACCGCGATCATCTCCCCGGAACGGATCGTGAGGTCAACCGAACGGAGGGCGGCGACCTCGATTGGCCCGCTCCGATAGACCTTCGTGATCTTGTCCATCCGGATCACATTCTGTCGTTCGCTCATGATGCTCAAACCTCCGTGGGACGCGACCCCGGAACGCGGATCACTCATGACGCAACGCCTCCACCGGGTTCAGTCTGGAAGCCCGGCGCGCAGGGAGCGAGCCGGCCAGGCATCCGATTCCGAGCAGGATCAACACGGTCATGGCGCCCAAGGGAATCGACAACGCCGGCTTTCCCAGGAACTGGAGTGCTTGGCTCTTGATCGGGATCTTCTGGATCACCTCGACGAGCAACCACGAGAGGCCGATCCCCAGGTACCCGCCGAGGGCCGCCAGCATCAGCGACTCGCCGACGATCTGGGCGGTCACGACCGCGCACCGCGCTCCAATCGCCATCTGCATCCCGATCTCGCTGATCCGCCTCTGGACCATGACGAAGAGCATGTTCGCAAGCCCGACGCCGGCGACCAGAAGCGTCATCGCCCCGACGATCCCGAGGAAGACCTGCATCCCCTTGAAGATCTTGTCCGATTCCTTGCGGTTCTCGATCGTGTCCCAGAAGTGGATCGCGGCCTCGTCCTCCGGATCGAAACGCTGTCGACGCGCGAAAACCCCGCGGACCTCCTTCTCCATCTCCTTCGAGCCGTTTCCCGGCTGGACCGTGTAGAGGATGTTGTCGTACGGCGCTTTTCCGAATACGGCCTCGAACGACGACACGGGGATCGAGGCCTTCTCGACGTCCGGGCCGCCGTACATCCCGTTCTGCTGCTTGTCGATCATGATCCCGACCACCGTGAAGGGGACCCCGCGGATCGAGACGGTCTGGCCGATCGCTTCGGCCGGCCCGAAGAGGCGTTCCTTGAGCTTCGGGCCGATGAAGAGCACGCGCCGCCCCTGAGCCTGGTCGACATCGTTGATGAAGCGTCCTCCTCGCTGCGCGTGATGGCTGCGGACATCCTCGTAGCAGGGCATGACCCCCGTCAGGTGGGCCGAGACCGTTTTCGCCCCCCATGTGAGGGTGACGGCCCATCGATTGTGCTCGCCGGCGACCTGGTCGAGACCACCGACCTCGCGCTTCAAGGCCGCCGCGTCGTCCTCCGTGAATTGGATCCGCCGCCCCGGCTTCATTCCCTGCCAGGGCTTGGTCGTGCTTCCCGCCCAGAGGATGACCGGATCGTGACCCAAGCCGTACCGGCCGGTCTCCATCTGGCGCTTCAACCCCTCGCCGAAGGCGAGGAGGAGCATCATCGAGAGGGTCCCCCAGGCCACGGCGAGAAGGATCGATGCTGGCCTCGAACGCCCGCGCCCGAGGAAGCGGAACATCAGGATCAAACCTTGGCGGCGCGGACCCATCTGTCAGCTCCTCAGCGCGACGGCCGGGTTCAGGTTGGAGGCGGGGGGGATGGGCTTGTCCCACGGGTAGGCGGTGACCCAGCCCGGGCCGGCCGGGCCGGTTGCTGTGAGGTTGAGTACCCAAGGTCGTCCCGGGTACTGAGTAGCGGGCGGGAGCTCGACCCGGGTCACCACTCACGGGCTGGGCTGGGGAACCGGATCGAATCGGGTGTCGAGTAGCCGCTCGGGTTCGTAGGGGATGTAGTCGCCGTCGTAGGGGGCGCCACCAAGGAGGTCGACCACGATGTGGGTGGGCGACTGGGTGTAGATGCAGACGTACCCGTTCTCGTCGGGTTCGACGATCGTGAGGTTGGCGACCGTCTGCCCGACCTCGGTGACGTTGAGCGTGGAGACGTTG
>CAZNRY010000106.1:0-14094 GCA_964575675.1 uncultured bacterium | reverse complement strand
TGCGCAGGTTGGTGCGCGGGTCGCGCTTGACCGCGTGGTTGAGGTCGGGGAACTTGAGCGGATCGCGCAGGAAGAAGACCGGCGTGTTGTTGCCGACAAGGTCCCAGTTTCCTTCCTCTGTGTAGAACTTCATCGCGAAGCCGCGAATGTCACGCTCGGCGTCCGCCGCACCGCGCTCGCCGGCCACGGTAGAGAAGCGCACGAAGAGGTCAGTCTTCTTACCGACAGAGGAGAAGATCTTGGCCTTCGTGTACTTGGAGATGTCGTGGGTGACCGTGAAGGTTCCATAGGCTCCCGAGCCCTTGGCGTGCATGCGGCGCTCGGGGATCACCTCCCGATCGAAGTGGGCGAGCTTCTCCTGATACCAGATATCTTGAAGTAGCGCCGGCCCGCGGGGACCTGCGGTCATGATGTTCTGGTTGTCTACGACGGGCGCACCCGCGTTGGTGGTCAGCTTCTTCTTCTCTGTCACGTCTTTCTCCTCTCCGGGCCTTGCGGCTGTTTGGCGTTTTTGGGCCCCGATTCCCCGGCTTTTCCCTTTGCACAGCTGTCGCAAATACCTCTGACCTCCACGTGCGTGGCAACAATGTTGCCGAATTTCTTCACGGCCTTGGGGATGCGAAGCACGTTGAACTCGGTGCTCTCGAAGTCCCTCACCAGCCCGCATCGCACGCAGATGTAGTGATGGTGGTGCTCGAGGTTGGCGTCGAAGCGCACGCTCTCGCGGCGCGGGCCGAGCGTGGTGATGAGCCCGAGGTCGTTCAGCATCCAAAGCGTCCGGTATACGGTGTCCAGCGATACCGTCGGCATGCGCGCCTGAACGGCGCGGAAGACCGTGTCGGCATCCGGATGCTCCAGGCTCGCCGCGACCTCGCGGAAGATCTCGAGGCGCTGGTGCGTCAGCTTGATGCCCGCCTGCCTAGCGGCCACCTTGAACTGATCGAGCCGACGCTGGGCCTTGGTCTTTTCGCTTTTCATCACGTGTTCCTATCTGAGATTCACACCTAGGTAGGAATCTACCGATAAGTGCATGAAAGATCAAGCCAGAAAATCTCAAAGTCAACTCGTCTGTAACTTATTACAATACATCACGATGAACACGTCACCGTCTGTGAATCGCTCCGGGTTCTCCGGAGAGCCGGTAGTACCGCGGTTTCAGCACCCATCTTGGGTAGCAGAAGGACTGCCCGGCGCCGAGAGGGATCAAGTCACCTGCATGGGGGTCGGTCTGCTCGGAACCATGGAAGGGACAAGGGACAGCCGATTCGGCCGATGCGCGGGAATCCCCTCACGGGCCGCGCCCGGGACCTACGCAGCCTTCTTGCCCTGCATCCGATCCAGCCATCGCGCGAAGGGGAGAAGGATCCGCACGGCGCCATCCCTGCGGCTAGCCTCGGCGAGGTGGCGGAGGTCGTCCCCGTGGACCAATCGTCCCACGGCGAACAGGCCGGCGACGGCGGCTACGAAGATGACGACGCGCGCGGGCAGCCCGGGCCACGGCTCGCGGGAGCCGTGTATGGCCACGCCCGCGGCCACGACGAACGCGCCTATCGCCCACGCGATCAGGGTAGCCCTGCGGCGGGCGCCCGACGTCGCCGTGAAGAGCCGGTCGGCGATCCGAAACGATGGCCCGAAGACCGCGATCGACGACAGAAGGCTCGCCGCCGCGACGCCCGCAATGCCGAAACGCGGGATCAAGAGCGGGTAGCAGAGTGGTTCGACCGCGAACTTGAGTCCCGCCAGCCAGAAGACGGTTCGCGTCTTCTCGTAGGTGTAGAAGCCCATGCTGAGCGGCTGCTGCATCGTGCGAAAGAGAGGCGTCAGCGCAAGAATCTGAAGCGGAAGGATCGCCCCCATGAACTCCCGCCCTCCCGTGATCCAGACCGCCTCGCGCGCCAGGCAGAAGGTGCCTGCCATCACGATCACCGAGATCGCCGCGACGAGTCGGTACCCCTCCGTGATCACCTGCTCGATCGTCTCGTCTCGCCGCTCACCCCGCAGACGCGATAGTGCGGGCAGAAGCGAGTTCGGCACGGCCGCCGCGAGTGCGATCATCCGGTCGATCGTGAGGAGCGCGAAGGAGGCGAGGCCGAGCTCGCGTGCCGGCAAGAGCGCTCCGAGAATCAACCGGTTCAGGTGCTGCCAGGAGAGGAAGAAAGCGCGGGCGCCGAGAAGTGGGAAGACGTACTGCCAGATCTTCCGGTGGGTCGGAACGTCTTCGGTTGATCCGGATCCATCCGGCAGGAAGCGGAGAACGAGGATGCCGAGGGCGATGACCGTCATGAACTGCACGAACACGAGCCCCGCGACGAGGGCGACGACGCCTTCGTGCAGCCTCCAGAGCATGATGACGATTGCGAGCTTCAGGAGGTTGTTCGCGAGGGCGACGATCCAGATCGAGCGGAAGCGCTGCAGGCCGAATAGGGTCACGCGCAGCGCGTATCCGGTCCCCTCGAGGAGAACGAGAGGGGCGAGCGCGGGAAGAAGCCGCCGCAAGTCGCGGTAGCCGTATGCCGTGGCGATCCAATCGGAGAGGATCCACACCAGGAGGCCCGCGAACACGGCGAGAGATGCCTTCGTGAGTAGGATCTTCCGGACGAGTGGACGGATTGCGTGGTGCGCTCCGCGCGCGTCGAGCTCGCCGACGAATCGCTCGAGGTAGGTCTCGATGTTGGTCGTGAGCACGCCGGCGAGTCCGATCGCGGCCTGCCCGAGGTTCAGGATTCCGTAGGTGGCGGGGCCCAGCATGCGGAGCACGACGATCGAGTAGAATACCCCGCCCACGATCATCGTGAGCTGCTCGAGGCCCAGGTAGAAACTCCCGCGGGAGACCTCGCGGACGGCCGATCGGGTCATGATTCGGTTCTTCTCATCTTCTCATCAGGGATCGGGCGGAATCGAAGAGTTCTCCAGCTTTCGTGCCGGCGCGGTGCATCGTGTCGGGGATCCTCCACATGCTGAGCACGACACCCGCGAGAATCCACGCGCCGAACACGATGATCGAGCTCGATGGTTTGTCGGTGCCCCAGACCGGACCGAAGGCGATCGTGAGCGGGGGATTCAGGAGGACAAAGGCCGCGGTGCTGCTCGCTGGGAGCCTCCGCAAAGCCGCGTACCAGACGACGAAGCCGACGACCGTGCACATCAGTGCGAGGTGAACGACGGCGACCCAGTCTCCAGCGCCAAAGTTCCCCATTGCCGTGCGAAACCCGTGATCGAACGGCGCGATCGCAAGGAAGACGATGCTGCCCACGGCGAGCGACAGATAGGTCACGCGCAGCGGCGACTCGCGCGTGACGAGCGGCTTGCCGAGGACGGTCGCGCATGCCCAGCAGGCGGGCGCACCCAGGACCGAGAGGGCATGGAGCCTGTAGCTGGGTCCCATCTCTCCTCCCTGGCTTCGGAGCAGCAGGTAGACCCCCGTGAACGAGAGCAGAAGGCTGATCGTCTTGCGCACGTGGTGGCGTTCCTGCCGGATCGCGAGGGCGAGGACGTAGGTGAAGAAAGGGTTGGTCGCGATCAAGAGCGATGCGGTCCCTGCGGGGATCCGTCCCTGTCCCCAGTTGAGGAGGAGGTTGTAGCCGGGGACCATCAAGAGGCCCATCAGGATGATCCGGATCGGGTTCTGAGTCAGAAGGCGCAGGTTGTGGCGCGGCTCGGAGAGAATGCACCACAGCGCGCAGAAGGCGCCGACCGGGGCGAAGCGGACGAGGAGGAGGTCGAAGGCCCCGAGGCTTCGGCGCAACCAAGCGATCGCGTGGAACGAGTTCGACCAGACGACGAAAAGGCCGATCAGGATCAGGACCCAGACTGCGTGGTGGCGATCGATGTGGCGGGGCGGTTTTGCGGCATCGAGCGCGCCGGGTGTGCCGACGGCGCCGGAAACGCCCGCCGCGCCCGTGATCTCAGCCGCGCGCGATTCCTCCAGCTTGTCGGCGGAGAGATCTCCGGTCATCCCGCTTCCGGTTCTGGGTGATTCTGCCAGGTCGCACCTCCGGTCGGTTCCGGTGCGACGCTAGCAGGATGGGGCGCGGTCAGGCAACGACGGGATGATGGGGCAGCCCCCCCTTCAGCCGATCTTCGGCAGCCCCTCGATCCCCGCCATCGCCTGATCGATCGATTCCTGCGACAGCTCGAGGTCCTCGAGCTTGCCCGCGAAGAACGCATCGTAGGAGGCCATGTCGAAGTGGCCGTGGCCGGAGAGGTTGAACAGGATCGTCTCGACCTTCCCCTCGCGCTTGCAGCGCTCCGCCTCGACGATCGCCGCGCGAATCGCGTGCGTCGACTCGGGCGCGGGGATCGTCCCCTCGGTGCGCGCGAAGAGCACGCCCGCCTCGAAGCATTCCTTCTGGCGGAAGGCGACGGCCTCGACGAGCTTGCTCGCAACGGTCTGGCACACGAGCGGCGCCATCGCGTGGAATCGAAGTCCTCCGGCCTGAAACGAGGCAGGCATGAAGTCGTGGCCAAGCGTGTACATCGGCAAAAGCGGCGTCGTCTGCGCCGTGTCGCCGAAATCGTAGCGGAACTGACCGCGCGTCAGACTCGGGCAGGCCGCCGGCTCGGCGGCGATCAGGCGCATCTTCCGTCCCCCGATCTTCTCCGCGAGAAACGGGAATGCGATCCCGGCGAAATTGCTTCCGCCGCCCGCGCATCCGATCACGACGTCCGGGTGGATCCCTTCCTTGTCGAGCGCGGCCTTCGCCTCGAGACCGATCACCGATTGATGAAGGAGGACGTGGTTCAGGACGCTGCCGAGCGAGTACTTCGTGTCCTCACGCGTCGCGGCATCCTCGACCGCCTCGCTGATCGCGATCCCGAGGCTGCCGGGGTTATTCGGGTTCTTCTCGAGGAACTTGCGTCCCGTCGCCGTGTCCTGCGAGGGACTCGCGACGACCTTCCCGCCCCAGGTTTCCATCATCGAGCGGCGGTAGGGCTTCTGGTGATAGGAGACGTTCACCATGTAGACCTTGCACTCGAGACCGAAGTGGTTGCAGGCGAAGGAGAGCGCGGAACCCCACTGTCCGGCGCCGGTTTCGGTCGCAAGCCGCTTCACCCCTTCCTTCTTGTTGTAGAAGGCCTGGGCGACGGCCGTGTTCGGCTTGTGGCTGCCTGCGGGGCTCACCCCTTCGTGCTTGTAGTAGATGTGTGCCGGGGTGCCGAGGGCGCGCTCCAGGTTGACCGCGCGGAAGAGAGGAGTCGGGCGCCAGAGGCGGTAGACGTCGAGGATCTCCTCAGGGATCGGGATCCAGCGATCGGCAGAAACCTCCTGCATGATGAGCGCCATCGGGAAGAGCGGCGCCAGGGCGTCGGGACCGATCGGCTGGCCCGTTCCCGGATGGAGGGGTGGAGGCGGTTTCTGGGGGAGATCCGACATGATGTTGTACCACTGCTTGGGGATCTCGCGCTGGCTCAGGTCGATACGATTCTCTGGCATGGACTGCTCCTCTCGAACACGAGGTCAATCGGCAAATACGTCACCTGCGCGGCCTTGGCGGAATGACCGTGATGATAACAAGATCGGCGGGCGGGGGGCCAGACCTAAGGGGGGAAACGACCGATCGGCTCGACCCCACTACCGGAAGGTCGCCTTGATTCTCCCCCAGGTCGTGGGTTCCGTCGCCGGCTCGACGGAAGGCGGGCAGTTGTTCGGTTCGCAGGGTGGCCATTCGGGGTGCCAGATTCCCGGGAACACGCACTCCGACTCCGTGGTCAACGTGCAAGCCCCAGTGTAATCGCAGCATGCTGCGAGACCGGGTTGGCAGTTGTTCGGTTCGCAAGTTTCATCGGAGTGCCACAGGGAGGACGGTTGCGAGCACTGCCACCGCATGACGAACGTGCAGTTTCCGGTCAATGGCTCGCAGCACGCGCCCTTGTGCGGGCAGG
Organism: uncultured bacterium; assembly: GCA_964575675.1. Classification (GTDB taxonomy): domain Bacteria; phylum Eisenbacteria; class RBG-16-71-46; order CAIMUX01; family VGJL01; genus CAZNRY01. Next base: position 8,211 of record CAZNRY010000106.1, on the reverse strand, counting down.
GGTTTTGCGGCTCGCAGGCACCGCCGATGAAGATGTCCGGCAGACTACAGGTGGTCCACAACCCAAAGGTGCAGGAACCTGTCGTCATGTTGCAGCACGCCCCCGGTTGGGGGCACGGGTTGTCCGGCAAGCAGAGGGTATCGTCCCCCCGATACTGGAGGAAGTCCTGCGTCGCCTCGCAGGCTTCTCTCGTCACGAGAACGCAGCTCCCCGTCGTCAAACAGCAGGCGCCGCTGGGCGGCGGAGAACTCCCGGGACAGTCGTTGTGTCCGGTGTCGTACCACTTCACGCATCCGAACAAGGAAACGAAGTCCTGTTTGGGCGGGAAGGAGTCGTCATAGAACGCCGCGTATCCTCCCGTCGGATTGAAGCGACTGCAGAACTGCGGCGTGAGCGGAGGGCCGCCGGTGAGATTCTCTATCTGGAAGTAGTAGAAACGGAACAAGACATTGGCGACGATCGGGCTTCCGAAGCCGACCGTGTTGCCGGCGTCTCGCGCCGGCCATCCCGCATCCGGGACCTCGAGGCTACCCGGCGGTCCGCAGACCCCGAACTGTGCACCCGGGTTCAGTTCGGCCTCGTCGAAATCGACGCCGAAGTAGACCGACGCGACCACTGGACTGGCCGCCGGGTAGAAGGCGGCAAGGAACCACACGACCGCCGGACCGCGCCCGTCGATTCGCGTATTCGCGTCGCCACAACTCGCCGGCTGGCCGAGGGACGTCTCGCAGACCGTCGCCGACAGGTAGGTGTAGCTGTCGTTCGTGTGAACGATGATCGCGCCGTTGGAGTTGGGCCCGGCGATAGCAGGGGCGCAGACCAAGACCAAGACGCTCATTGTGGCCAGTATGCGTCTCATGTAACACACCTCCAGGCGAGCACCGGCAGTCAAGCTGGACGAGGACCGCGTTGGGGCACATCACCCCGGATGCGCCCCTGCTCAATTCCGATCGCTTGAGCACGGGTATTGTAGCCTTCTGAGGAGTCACCATCCCCTGGGTGTCGCACCGAAATGGCTCTCGTACGCCTACCGGAACAATGCCTTGACCTTGCCCCAGCTCGATCTCTCCGTCGGAATCGGAACAGGGCACGGGTTAGGTTCGCAGGTCGGTTCCGGAAGCCACGCGTTGGACGCGAGGCAGTCCGCCTGCGTCGTCATCGTGCAGTTACCGAGTACGTCGCAACAGGCCCCGAGAACTGGCTGGACTTGAGGACACTCATTCATCCCGCCATCGCCGTACCAGTTGATGCACCCGAATCGGGTGACGTTGTTCTGGCCGGGCGGGAAACTGTCGTCGAAGAACGCGGCGTATCCCCCGGTAGGGTTGATCGCGCTACACAGATAGGGACCGGGCTGGCCAAGATAGTCGGAGACCTTGAAGTAGTAGAACCGGAACAGAGTGTTTCCAAGTACGGGCGTCCCGAAGCCGACCGCATTGCCGGCAACGTTCTGGGGCCATCCCGCGTCGGGAGCTTCGATGGTCCCGGGCGGACCGCAGGGGCCGAACCTCTCGCTCGGATCCAGATTCGCATCATCATAGTCGAAGCCGAAATAGACGGATGCAACCGCCGGACTTGCATATGGCGGAAATGCGGCAAGGAACCACACAACCACCCCCACGCTCTTGTCGGTCTGAGTGATTGCCTCCTCGCAGGAAGCCGGCTGGCCGAGCGGCGTCGTGCAGACGGTCGTTGAGAGATAGGCATACGAATCGTTCGTGTGGACGATGATCGCACCATCGACGTTCGGTCCGGTCGTCGAGGTGGGGCACGGATTTGGGGAACAGCTCGTCCACTCGGCGTGCCACACGGAAGGCACATGGCACTGCGCCTCCACCACGATAGTGCATAGCGAGGTGGCAGGGTTACAGCAGGCGCCTGGCAGAATGCTGGTGCATGGATCCGGCGCGCAGGTCGCCCACTCTGGGTGCCATACGCTCGGGGCGGGACAATCCGCCGGCACAGTCAGCGTGCAATCGCCAGCGGGCGTACAACAGGCTGCCAACGGCTGCGGACAAGGATTCGGGTCGCAGGCGGGCCAATCGCCGTGCCATACCCTCGGCGCCAAACAGTGCGACTCCGTGATCACATTGCACGCGCCTGTCGCTGGGTCGCAGCAGGCCGCCGCCGGGGAGCATGGGTTCGGCGAGCAGACTAGCCAGTCAGAATGCCACGTGCTCGGCGGCAGACAGCCCTCAGGCACGCTGAGCGTGCAGCCACCGTCGATCGCGCAACAGGCGGCCAGGGGTTGGGGACAGGGGTTCGGCGAGCAAGCAAGCCATTCGGCATGCCATACGGCCGGCGGCACGCAATCCGCCTCCGTCGAGATCATGCAGACACCTGTGGCGGGGTTACAGCACGCCCCTCCCTCCAGGGTGGGTGGACAGGTGTTTGAGCCCTCCGCAGACCATCTCACACAACCGAACCTCTCGATGTTGTCCTGGTTGGGAGGGGACTGATCATCGAAGAAGGCGGCGTATCCGCCGGTCGGGTTGATCGCGCTGCAGAAATACGGTCCCGGGATGCCGCCGGCCGAGTCATTGACTTGGAAGTAGTAGAACCGGAACAGGTTGTTCCCGGCGACGGGTGAGCCGAAGCCAACCGAGTTGCCGGCGTTGTTGGCGGGCCACCCCGCGTCCGGAATCTCGACGGTTCCGGCTGGACCACAGGGACCGAGCAAACTGCTCGGATCGAGATTCGCCTCGTCGAAGTTCACGCCAAAGTAGACCGTTCTGACGCTCGGGCTCGAAACCGACGGGAACGCCGCGAGAAACCAGACGACGGACCCCACGCTCTTGTCCGTCCGGGTGATCGCGGATGCACAGTTGGCCGGCTGACCGTACGACGTGGTGCACTTGGTTAGGGATCCGTAGGTGTACGAGTCGTTCGTGTGAACGATGATCGCGCCGTTGGAGTTGGGCCCGGCCCGAACCGGGGTGTTGAAGAGGACGATGATGCACGTCGCGGCCAGCGCCGGTCTCATGCGAAACCTCCGGGGTCGTCTCGAACGTCCGGACCCCTAAACCCCACCGGGGGCTGCCTGGGCCTCATCGCACCGGATGAGCTCTCGCCTGTGCGCGATCACTAGAGCGCACACATTGTAGCCCGCTCAAGGCCGGTGATCCATCGGAATTGGGCGCCTCCACCGCCCCAGAGCCGATTCTAGCCGAGCCCCGCCGGTCGGCGATCGAGGGCACGCCCCGAAGAGGTCGCTATGTGCGCTCGGTTGCTCTCACCCGATCTACCGCGGGGTGCTCCCGAAGACGCAGCCATGCCGCATCGCCTCGGCGAACGAGAGCCCGGCGAAGGCGGTGCAGATTATCGCGGAGTCCCCGGGTCTCTCGTAAGGCGGTGCGAGGACCCGGTAGGTCCCCCGGGTCGACGGCGAGCAAAGGAGGTTCGTGGCGGTTGCGATCGTCCGGTCGAGCTGCGTGTCGGGCCCGATCAGATCGCGCGCTTCGATCAGGACGGCGAGCATCCCGCAGCTCTTCGCCAGCGTGGCCGGGTCCGTCGATCCAGAAAACCAGCCGCCGTCGAGCTCCCGCAACAGTCCCTTCTCGCCCAAGACGTAGTTGCGGAGCGTCATCCGGGCGGCATCCAAGAGAACGGGGTCCTTCGTCGAGCGGGCGACGAAGAGGATTGCCTCCAGCATGTAGTAGAGATCGTGGACTTCCGTCGCGCGCAACCGGACTGCCTCCCGGATGTCATGCGAGTGGAACGCCGGCTGCCCGTTCGTGCCCCAGTCGAGTAGGAGGAACCATGCGGCCTTTTCCGCACGCCGGAGAATGGTCGTGTCCGAAACTGCGCGGTAGTAGCTGATCATGCTGGTCGCCTGGGTGGCGGTCGCCACGGTGTAGGGCCACTCCCAGTTCCGTCCCTGATAGACCCCGTTGCGGTAGCTCCCCCCCGCCGCCTCGTGGCTTGCGGCGAAGCCCCGCAAGTAGCGTTCGTGCGCATCGGTGTACCGCTTGGATGAAGGCTCGTCCTTGAGAAACCAGCCGACCATCGAAAGGCAGCTCGTCATCGAGCCCAGGTCGGCGAGGTTGCGCCGGTCGCACGGCGTGTCGGGCTGCTGTGCGCGGGAGAACGCGCACCATCCACCATCCTCTTCCTGCTCGGCGATGAAAGCATCAAGGGCCTTCCGCGCAGCGGCGAGGTAGCGCGGCTCGCGGAACAACTCGTACCCGGCCAAGAGGGTGCGGACGCAGATCGAGGCCTTCCACCAGGCCGCCGATTCGTGGTCGAAGAGACCGGTCGAGAGCTGGTAGCGGACGAGATAGTCGCATACCTCGCGCAGGCATGCCCGCGTTTCGGTCGGAGCCGTGACCGGAGCGCGGAGCAGGTCATTCGGCTGGGCGGAGGCCGCCGCGGTCCGGCCTTGCGGGGAAGCGCCCGCGCGATCCGTGCCCGCGGTCTCAATCGCGGCGAGCGATCCGAGCCGGGGCCGGCTCTTCCGGTCGAGGGGTGTGATGTGAACCCCGGTCACGGCGATCCGGCAGCCGACGTCCGGCTTGAGAAAGAGATCGAGCGGACCTTCCGCGATCGTGATCATCGCGGAGAGGGAGCGCCTGTCGCCGGGATTCAAGGGAAGCATCGAGACGCTCATCCCGTCGAGCGGAGCGGCCGCCGCGACGAGGGACATCTCCACGATGCACGGCCGGTCATCGATCGTGGCCAGATCGGCGCGGATCTCGTAGCGGCCCGGGTCGACCGCGGCGACGAGGCGGATGCAGCGGCCTTGCACGAACGCGCCCGTCCACTGAAGATCGACCCCCGTCCAGCGGAAGGCCGCCTTCGCGTCGGCGTCGGCGAGGGTGTCTCCGTCGACGATCGCGAGATCGGGAGAGCCTGGCAGGATCAGGATCTCGCCGTCGGCAATGCGTGTTGCAGCCGGTGACGGGGGCGCGGCCATGCTTGCGGCGAGCAGGATGAGCGCGGCGGTCGTGGCGGTCCAATGGTTCATGGAAGGACTCTATCGCAGTACGCCGCCCGCGCGGATCCCCTTATTTCGGCCACCGGCACGCCCCGATTGACTTGCCAGGCGCGCTTGACGGGCCACACCACGCGCGCGCTAGGCGCTTCCTGAACCGGTCGAATAGATCTAGGCTTGCCTCGTGGCTACCGGCGCCTACCCGCACCCCGACCAGCTTCCGACCACTCCGCGGAAGCTGAGTCTCGTCGTCCTGATCTCGGGCGGCGGGACCACGATGGCGAATCTAGCCGACCGGATCGCTGCAGGCAGTCTCGATGCCTCGATCGAGCCCGTCGTCAGCAGTCAGGATCGCGTCGCGGGGCTCGATCAGGCGCAGAGACGCGGACTGCCGGTCATCGTTCTTCCCCGCCGTACCTTCGTCAAGGACGGGGTCTTCGACCAGCATGCCTACGCGGAGTATCTGCTAAGGATGATCTCTCCCGTCGCCGTGGACCTGATCGTCCTCGCTGGATTCATGAGCCGGCTCGCCCCGGCGATCTTCGACCGGCACGCCGTCGTCAACATCCACCCGGCCCTGCTGCCGCGGTATGGAGGCAAGGGGATGTACGGACACAAGGTCCATGAGGCGGTCCTCGCCGCGGGGGATTGCGAGAGCGGTTGTACGGCCCATTTCGTCGATCCCGAGTACGACCACGGGCCGATCATCGCCCAGCAGCGCGTGCCGGTTCTGCAGGATGACACGCCTGAGACGCTCGCCGAGCGCGTGCAGGAAGTGGAGCGCGAGCTCTATCCCGAAGCGATCGGGCTGATCGCGGCCGGTCGGGTGCAGGTGCGGGGCGGGGAAGTCGTCATTCTCTGAGCGAGGCGCTCGTGCCCTCCTGTGCCCGCTTGGCGCATCCCGCTCGGATGGCTAAACAAGCAGGGCGCCATCCTCGCGGGCGCGCCAGCTCGCACACTGAGCTTTCGCGGCCAGGCGCAAGCCAGGATGCTCGTGTTCCCCCAAGCGAGCGCCGGTCCGGAGGGACCATCCGGCTCGGCATCGCAGGCGCCGGCTCTACCGTCCCCCGTCCCTGTAGTTGACCTTGTACAAGTACCAGTTGTGCCGCCACGATCCAAAGCCGTCGATGCGGCCGATTAGGATCATGTCGTCGTCGCGGAACGACTTCGTCTCCTTCATCAGGGTCTCGAAGTTCTCGAGCCAGGCGATGAAGTACTCGATCCGCTCGCCCCGGATGTACTCCATCCCTTCCTTCCTCCGGATCGCCTCGTAGCAGGCGCGATTGACGACGCCGTCGAGGTTGACGATCGTGAGATTCGGCGCGAAATAGGCGAGCGCGCCGGTCTGCATGCTGCCGATCCTCGTGCCGTCGGGGAATCGCTTCTGCGCCCACAACCCGAGGTTCATGTAACCGGAGGTCAACGTGTCGCGGTTGATGTAGAAGTTCCTGAACTCCGCCTGCCCGACGTTGACTCCAATCAAGAGGGCGAGCGCGACGGCCGCGAACATCTTCTTGGCTCGGGGATTCTCGACCTGCCTCATGAAGATGTCCGCGAGGCTGCCGAGGGTGAGTACAAAGGGAATGACCGCGGGCAGATAATAGCGGGGGAAGTACCAGGGTGCGAAAATGTACAAGGCATAGGCGGCGACGAGGAGCGACGCGTGAACCCAAGCAAGGCGGTGCTGTCGAATCGCGCGGAGGATTCGTCCGGCGCCGTTGCGCCCCACTCTGGCCAAGATCAAGATCGCGAAGACCACGCCTCCGGCGATCGCGGCCCGGTTTGCATTCAGGAGAATCTTGGCCGAGCGCCGCAGGTTCGGGTAGTAGTAGTTCAAGAACGTCGGCGCGTGATCGACGTACGAGAGGGAGTGGTAGCGGACGGCTCGGCCGCTGATCGGGACGATTTCCCCCGTGTAGTGGAGGGAGTAGATCATCCAGGGGATGTTGACGAGGAGGGCGCCGCCCGCGGCGAGGGCGAAATCGGCGCCGAGCGTCAGCAGTCGCCCACGGAAGGCGCCCCTGCCGCCGCGCTCGCCGAAAGCCACTCCTCCGGCGGAGAGCTTTCGCCAAGCGTGAAGGGCGCCCGCGGCGGCGAGCAGCAGGAGGTTGTCGATCCGGGCGAGGACCGCGATCCCGCCGATCACGCCGAGCAGAAGGAGCCTCCGCTTCTCCTGCGCGCGCGTTTCGGAGGCTTCCAGCCGCGCGAAGAGGAGGAGGACCGCCGCGGCGGAGCAGAGGGAAATCGCGGTCTCGAGTCCGTTGACGACATGCTTGATCGACGTGGGGTTGAAGACCCAGACGGCCCCCGCGAGAAGGATGGGAACCCGCGACCGGACGCTCCTCATCAAGATCCGGCAGACGATGTAGATGGCCGCCGCGTCGAAGAGCGACAGCATGATCAGCGCGGCATGGACGGGCGTCTCGGGGTTCCCCGGAAAGATCCCGAACATCGGCGCCGTCAGGAAGACGTAGAGGGGTTGGAAGCCGTTCGTATGAGCGAGCCCGAAGAATGGGCCCAGCCCGGAGGCGATGCTGCGGGCGATCGTGAAGGAGATGTATGCGTCGTCGGGGATCGTGTGGCCATCGATGAACTCAAGGGGGCGAATCGCCACGAAGAGCCGCACGATGAAGTCCGCGCACGCGATCAACGCGGGAAGGATCCAGGTCGGCGTCCTGTCCCTAGGCATGGATCTCGACGATGTCGCGGTCCTGGAGCGGATGGTGCCGTTCGACCGGCTGTCCGCCGAATCGGGCGGAGCCCCAGATTCTCGCAAATCGGAAGTTGTGGACGAGATCCTTGTGGATGATCTCCGCCAGGTCCATGACGATCGCTCCCCGCTTCATCACGAAGGGACGATTCATGTCGGGTTTCTTCCCCGGTTCCTTCGCATAGACGCGAATGACGTCCAGCACCCGGTAGAGACTCAGGCGCAGGTCCTCGAGCCCGGCGCCGTGGGCGGCGGAAACGCGATGGAGGGGCAGATCGGCGCCGAGGGTCTCGTGCGTCAACCCGATCGCCTCGTCGTCCGCCGCGAGATCGCTCTTGTTCAGGGCGAGATGGACGGGGAGCACGCGGGCCGAGATTCCCATCTCCTCGGGGATCGGACGGCCGAGGGGCACGATCCGGCATCGCGCAAAGAAGCGGCGGATCATCTCGGCCTGATCGCGCCCGTCCGGATCGATCGCAGAGAAGACGAGGAGGATGGCGTCCGCGTTGCGGGCGATGTTGATCAGGACGGCATCGAAGGGTTCCGGGGCGACCGGGGGCGTGTCGACGAG
>CAZNRY010000105.1:13026-14189 GCA_964575675.1 uncultured bacterium | reverse complement strand
TCCATCACGCGCGCCCAATGCGGGAGGCCGTGAGTTCCCATCGGCCGGAGGGCATATCCGCTCACTATGGCGCGCATGACGGTTTCAGGGATCATGCTGAATTCCCGTGCCTCCGCGGACCGGCAGCGCATCGAGAGCCCGCCTCTCGGGCGTCGACGCCTGTCAGAAGTACCCCTCCATGAGCTGGTCGACCCATGCGGGCGCCTGCGCTGACTCCACACGGTCGTAGTGAGGGTAGTACGGCTTGATATCCAGAACCGGCGTTCCGTCGATCGCGTCGAGTCCCCGAACCGTGATCCCATCGTCGGAACAGGCGATGAGGCGGACGGCCGTGATTCCGAGTGGGTTCGGACGGTCCTTCGCGCGTTGGGAGAAGATCCCGACCTCCGGCATCGACGGCAGACCGCGGGGGCGGCGCACCAAGTGCCGGGATGAGTCGAATGAGGCCCGGTGGAGCAGGGTCAGCACGAGGACGTGCGAGAAATCCTCGAGGCCCCGGATCCCGGCCCGATAGGCGGGGAAAAGGACGACCCGAGAGGTCACGTTGCCCCAGTTCTCATCCACCATCTCGGATACGGGAGATTCGACATGGCCGATTGGCTCGACCAAGTACGCCTGCGGCGGCGATTCCCGCTCCGTTGTGATCGCTTTGGTGAACACCGTCTGAGATTTGGCCCGGAGATATCCAAGCCCTTCGTAGAAACGATGGGCCTCGGTTCGGATGACATTGCTCCGGATCCGGATGCTCCGGTAGCCGCGGTCGCGCGCCCATTGCTCCGCCGTTACCACCAGAACCTTGCCGATTCCGTGGCCCCGCGCACCCGCGGCAACGACGAGCCCCGCGATCTCGGCGAAGGGATCCGATTCCAACCGGTTGGCCCCGAAGAGGTGCATCCAGCCGACGACGGCGCCGGCTAACTCGGCCACGAAGGCTCCGTCCTCCTTCCGGCCGGCAACGGTCCGAAGCCGGGCCAGGGCCTCCTCCGCCGATGAGGGGTATCCCAGCTCGCCCGCCAGATGGGCGATCGCGGACGCATCGGATTCGCGGGCGGGGCGGATCGTGCAGCTCATCTTCCGGCCTGGGCTCTCCGAAGGGCCGCTATCTGGGCGGAATGATAGACATTGTGCTGCACCACGCCGTGGAGCATGACGTAGTAGGTGGT
>CAZNRY010000105.1:11631-12926 GCA_964575675.1 uncultured bacterium | reverse complement strand
ATCCCGGCGAGCAATCCCGTCAGGGGTGGACCATGCCATGGGTCGCCATCGTAAGCGCGGCGAAGTTCATCGGCGATCCGCGAAATCTCGGTCATGCTGAACCTCCCAACTTCCGAATCTCAACTATATCGTACATTGGATTTGTATACAGACCCAGACGCGGGCGCTACCATCTGGGGCGCGAGGTGGAAGGAGAGGCTGTCCGCCAGATTCTCGATACTCCTCTAACAACAGGAGGAAGCCTCCTTGGCTAACCGGCAGGTAGCGCTACTACGCGGCATCAATGTCGGGCGCGCGAACCGGGTGGCGATGGTCGACCTACGGGCTCTCTTCGAAACCATGGGCTACATCGACGTCCGAACCCTCCTCAACAGCGGCAATGTCGTCTTCACTTCCTCGCGCGCGGCTTCGATGACGGTTGGCCGACTCCTGGGTGATGCCGTAACGTCCCGGAACTGGGCCACCATGATGAAGCTTCACTCCCTCATCGAGAGCACCTCACCCTAGCGCAAACACCCGCCCGCTCTTCGTGAAGCACACGGGGCGTCACTCAATTCGATCATTGCTGCGGGCGCCACCTCGCGCCTTCTGAAGTGCATGCGGCGCCGTTGAATCCGATCCTTTGCTGCGGCTGGGGCCGCCGAGCGTTACACTGCTGGAACCGGCTATCGCGAATCAGAAGGAGGCGTGTGTGACGCAGCCAACAACGACTCCATCATTGCAGAGCATCGTCACCCTCAGGGAGATCGACGCGGACACCGTGCGGACGATCTGCGAGCTGTCCGTGAGCGACGACCAAAGGAAGTTCGTCGCACCCAACGCCGTCTCCATCGCGCAAGCACACTTCTCGGAATGCGCATGGTTCCGCGCCGTGTACGCAGATGCATCGCCGGTAGGTTTGGATGGACCATGCAAGCACATCTGATCCTTTATGTCGAAGACCAAGAGCGGAGCACCTCGTTCTATGCGGAGTTGCTCGGATGCGCGCCGCTTCTTCATGTCCCCGGCATGACCGAGTTCCGGCTCGACTCCGGCGCCGTGCTCGGACTCATGCCGGCCGCGGGAATTGTCCGCTTGCTGGGCGACGCCATCCGGGACCCTAGAGAAGCCGCCGGCATCCCTCGCGCGGAGCTCTATCTCATCACACCTGATGCGACCCGCCTGCACTCGCGGGCGCTCGGCCTGGGCGCTCGGGAACTGAGTCCCATTCAGCCGCGCGATTGGGGACACCGTGTCGGCTACGTCGCGGACCTCGATGGCCACGTCCTTGGATTCGCCGATGCCGGCGACCCGCA
>CAZNRY010000105.1:0-11531 GCA_964575675.1 uncultured bacterium | reverse complement strand
CGGCAAGGAGATCGCCATGCCTCTTCTCGAGTTCGAAATCGTCGGGCCACTAGACACGGCCGAGAGGACATCCTTGGCCCAGCGCCTGGCGGATGCGGCCGGCGGGGTGTTCGGTTCCCCTCCTCAGAGCACCTGGGTGAGGATCAGGATTCTCGATCAGGCAGAGTATGCAGAGAACGGAGGCGTCGCCTCCGTCCCTCGACCGGTCTTCGTCAAGGTCACGAAACGATCGAATCCAGAAGGAACTTCCATGGCCGATGAGGTCAAGAGGCTCACCCTGGCGATTGCGGCAGTCTGCGACCGTCCCCCCGAGAACGTCCACATCTGCTACGAGGCGCCCGCGGCCGGCCGCCAAGCATTCGGCGGGGAGATCGTCTAGCATGACCGAGGCGCTTCGACGCGTCATCGCGTTCTCGTTCCACAAGTTGCGGCTTCACCGGCTCGAAGCGAACATCCAGCCCGCAAACACGCGGTCGATTGCTCTCGTGAGAAGGTGCGGTTTCCGGATTGAGGGCTTCTCACCACGCTACCTGAAGATCGGCGGACGTTGGCGCGACCACGAGAGATGGGCGATGCTCCGCGATGCACCGGCGCCTCAGGTTGCGCCCGGGGCAATCTCGGGTGGCGTCGTGGTGGCCGTCAGCAGGAGCGCGACGCACACCATGGCGAAACCGAATTGCGAGAGCATCATGCTTCTCGCCGGCTTTGGCGTCGAGGGCGACGCGCATGCCGGCGGCACGATCAAGCATCGATCGAGAGTGGCCCGCGACGCGACACAGCCCAATCTCCGGCAGGTTCACTTGATCCACGCCGAGTTGCACGACGAGCTCCGGACAAAGGGCTTCGCGATCTCAGCCGGACAGATGGGCGAGAACATCACAACCCGGGGGGTTGACCTTTTGGCTCTGCCCGTCGAGGCCCGATTGCACCTCGGAATCGGTGCGATCATCGAGGTAACCGGGTTGCGCACGCCGTGCTCGCAACTCGACTCCATCCAGCCCGGTTTGATGGCTGCCGTGATGCCGCACGATGAGGGCGGTGTTCCGGTGCGCAAGCCCGGCGTAATGGGCATTGTCCTGGCCGCTGGCGAGGTTCGCCCGGGCGATTCGATCCGTGTTGAGCTACCTCCGAAACCTCATCAGCAACTCAGGCCTGTCTGAGGTGGAGGGGACCTACGCCTTCACCGCCCGCGCGATCGTCCGGGCTACCGGCTTTCGGCCAGCCCCCACCAGTGCGCGGCCAGGTCGCTGAGCGACCGGACGCTGTCCGGCGGTGGCAATCTTCTGAAATACCACGGCAGATTGCTGTAGCGGTGGAGCAGGGTATAGGCGAGGAAACGGTTCTGAAGCCCTGCATCGAGCTGGTTCTCCGCATAGCCGTAGGCGATCAGCACCCGTCTCAGAATCGCCGGATCTCCGCACGAAAGGAAGAGCCCGACGGCGGCAAACTCGTATTCCGGCGCTCCGATCATCGCCGGCTCGAAGTCGAATAGCCCCGTCAGCGTCCAACCTTCCGATCCTTGGCGCACAAGAATGTGCTCCCGCATCACCTCGGTATGAAGCAGGGAATCCGTGCGGCCCGCGCCGAGCGGCGCCGATTCCAAGAATTTGGGAATCTGCTCGAGCCAGTAGAGATCAAGTCCGCGCATCTTCTGTCGTTCCAAACAGTTCTCGCGCTGGCCTCCGATGAAGCCATCCCAATCCCCCCGGAGCTTCGCCAATCGCGAATCTCGGAGCGCGTGGAGCGCGGCCAGTGATTCGCCGAGCGATTGCGCGAGGCGGAGGCGATCTTCCCCGTTGATGCGCGGCCACGCATCGGCCAAGCTCACCCCTTCCAGGCGACTCATGAGGATGTAACCCCAACCGTCGAGTTCCCCCACGGCATGGACGTGCGGCGTCGGGATGGGCAGCCGGCGAGCGAGCACCCGCAGCGCCAGCGATTCGTTGTTGCGCTCCTCGATTTCGAATGGCGGGCAGAGCTTCAGAACGAACGACTCCCCGATGGCATACACGGGGACCGAACCGCCGGCGAAGCGCTCGATTGAGCTCCCGTCGATGCCGTTGCGCTCACAGATCACCTGAACTCCTCGGCGGAGTTCCGGCTCGTTGGCGAGAGCGCATTCGAACTCCTCGGGGGTAGCGGCGCTTGGGAGGCAGGAATTCGGGGTCATCCGGCCATGCTAGCATGGTGGACGCCCCCGCAACGGACGCTCGATCGGAGGCAGGCGGCGCGGCTATGATCATCCTGCCGGCCGCGTCGAGGGCCGCGTATCTTGCGAGAGGAGAGCCGATGGCGACACTTCGAGAAGCCGCGGAGCGATTCTAATCGATGAAGCGCCTCGCAATCGCGGGAGTGTCCCGCGATCCGCGCCAACCGGCCAACGGCAACTACCGAAGACTCCGCGCCGCCGTTGTGACGCGTTGATTCGAACGGCGGCGCAGCGCAACCTCGCGAGCATCAGACGCATCAGGAAACTGGGACTATGTTGAAGTTTGCGGCAATCGACTTCGAGACGGCCGACTATGGTCGCGACAGCGCCTGCGCGCTCGCTATCGTCCGTGTTCACGGAAGCCGCATCATCGGCACATCCTCTTATCTGATCCGCCCTCCGCGCCGCACCTTCATCTTCACGTATCTCCACGGCATCGCGTGGGAGGACGTCGCCGACAAGCCGACATTCGGACAACTTTGGCCGCGCATCGAGCGGGATCTGGCGGGAGTCGACTTCCTCGTCGCCCACAATGCGTCTTTCGACCGCTCGGTGCTCCATCGATGTTGCGAGCATGCAGGGCACGAGCCTCCACCCTTCGCATTCCATTGCACGGTCAAGGTGGCGCGGCATGTTTGGGGCATCTCGCCGGCCGCGCTTCCGAACTGCTGCGAGCATCTCGGCATCCGGCTGCGCCACCATGATCCCGAGTCCGACGCCGCCGCCTGCGCCCGCATCTTCATCGCCGCCCTGAAGTCGGGAAGTCCCCTTCCGTCTCATCTTGGCCCGCGCCGATTCCCGCGGAGGTGATCACCGGTGACAGGAACGCGCTCCGGGAAATCGAATAGAATCACCCTCCGCGAGTACCAGGACGGCGATTGGGAGGCGATCTGCCTCGTGCACGACCTCGCTCGACCGGATGAGCTGCAAGGCTCGTGCGATCCGCGCGCGTTCATTCCAATTGCACTGGATCCCGAGGTCGACGACTTGAGGCGGTGCGCCAAGCATGTGGCCTGCCATGGAGCGCGGGTCGCAGGCTTCGTGGGCGTGAGCGGCGACTACCTCGCCTGGCTGTATGTCGATCCGGAGTACTACGGCCGGGGAATCGGACGCCGGCTGCTACGGCTCGTTCTTCCATTGCTCGGTCCGGCGGCATGGACGATCGTTCTCGACGGCAACGCGCGGGCCCTTCGACTCTACGAGAGCGAGGGATTCGCCGTGGCGCGAACCTACACGGGCGACAACGCGGGGTATCCATGCACATGCCATCGCCTGACGCTTGGCGGAGCGATGTCGTGACCCGCGATTGTGGTCGATCCGGTGAGCCAATGCACCGCTGCTACCGCGCAAGAGCGGCGGACATGTCCGCGACAACCATGCCGACGCATAGAGATGGTCCGAGAAGTAGGAGGGGATGTTGGTGAAGCACATCGTTCTTTGGCGGCTCAAGGAGTCCGCCCTGGGGAATTCGCGGAGCGAGAATGCCCGAGCCATGAAGGAGAAACTCGAATCGCTCCAGGGGATCATCCCCGGTCTGCTGAAGGCTGAGGTCGGCATCGATTTCGGCAGGGGCGAGCAGTCCTTCGACGTCGCGCTCTACTCGGAGTTCGATTCGAGGGAGTCCCTCCGGGGCTACCAGGACCATCCCGCCCATCAGGAGATCGTGTCCTTCATCCGGGAGGTGAGGCTGGATCGATGCCTGGTCGACTACGAGATCTGAGGATCCGGTCAAACGATGAGCACACGTGACCGACCGACCGCCGAAGAGGTCATCCGGCTACTGGACCTGGTCCCTCTGCATACGGAGGGTGGGTATTTCAGGGAATGCTACCGCTCCGGTGTCTTTCTGCCGCCCGGTGCCTTGCCGGCCCGCTACGCCGGAGGGCGGAGCGCGGGCTCGGCCATCTACTACCTCCTGACGCCCGACGCGTTCTCCGCCATTCATCGCCTGCGGACGGACGAGATCTTCCACTTCTACTTCGGGGACCCCGTCGAGATGCTGCTGCTCTATCCGGACGGGATCGGAGAGACGAGAGTAATCGGCGGTGGTCTGGCGGACGGGATGCGACCCCAGGCCGTCGTGCCGGGCGGCGTGTGGCAGGGCTCTCGGCTCTTGGAGGGCGGGCGCTTCGCCCTCATGGGAGCAACGATGGCGCCGGGATTCGATCCCGCGGATTTCGAGGCCGGTGATCGGGCATCCCTCATCCGCGCCTATCCGGCCTTCAGGGAATCAATCGAGGCTCTTTCGGCCGGCAAGCCTGACGGGGGCCGCTCCGGCTAGGCGAGTTTGACTTCGGCTGAGAAGCAAGCCCGCGCAGCGCGAGGTTCGGCGCCCCGGGGAGAATAGCCGGGCCGAGTGGATGCGCGAGGCGAGCTTCTCAAGTCTGCTCAAACTGGTCTAGCGGGCTGGGCGGCGCCCCCGATTCCGCCATCGCCGGTTCCCGGATACCCCTGGTATGATTCGGCCGGCGTGCGATGCGATAGCCCCGTTCAAGTCCATCTTGCCCGACTCGCTTCGGGCAGAGGTTGCCCATGGATCTAGACCGCGTCTCGGTGATCGGCACGAGTTGCTCCGGCAAGACGACCTTCGCGCGAAACCTAGCCACGATCCTGGGTAGCCCGCACTTCGAGCTCGATTCCCTCTACTGGAAGCCGAATTGGTCGGGGGCGCCCGACGAGGAGTTTCGCGCCTCGGTCGAGGAGGTGACGCGGGCCGCACGGTGGGTTGTGGACGGCAACTACCGCGTCGCCAACGACCTCGTCTGGTCGCGGGTCACCGCGATCGTCTGGTTGAACTACCCTTTTCCACTCGTCTTCTATCGAGCCCTGCGCAGGACGATCCAGCGCGTCGCCAGAAAGGAGCTGCTCTTCGCCGGGAACCGCGAGACCTTCAGGGCCGCGTTCTTGAGCCGCCAGTCGATCCTCCTCTGGGTGATCACGACTCATTGGCGACGACGGCGGCAGTACGCAAAGATCCTGCGGGACGACGCCCGGTCGGGGCGGGAAGCGATCGTTCTTCGCAGACCGCGCGATGCGCAGAGGTTCTTGCGCTCCGTGAAGTCCTCCATGAACCAGGGCGGCTGAGGACACGATGACCGGGGGCGCGCCGATGCCGCCGACCTGCAGAGCGGGCGGCGGCCGAGCCGCGGAGACTCCGTAGCGTGCCGCGTTATTACACCGAGAAGCTGGGCGCCGGGCGCCTCCGCGCCTGTTACGAGCTCGCGCCTCCCACCATCCGGGCCTACCTCGAAGGGGAGATCTCGTTCGTTCGGGAGAGGATCCCGCAGGATGCCCTTGTACTGGAGCTTGGATGCGGGTACGGCCGCGTCCTGCGCGAGATCGCGGGGGCGGGTCGAACGATTGTGGGGATCGATACGGCGATCGCCAGTCTCGCGATGGCGCGGGAGCACGTTCCCGGCGGCCCACCGCCCCATCTCGCGGTCATGGATGCCGCCCGTTTGGCCTTCGGCGACAGGGTCTTCGATCTCACGTTCTGCATCCAGAACGGAATCTCTGCCTTCGGGGTCGACAAACCAGGACTGGTTCGGGAGGCCGCGCGCGTCACACGCTCGGGGGGCTTCGTCCTCTTTTCGAGCTACACCGCAGGGATATGGGACGACCGGCTCGCCTGGTTCAGACTCCAGGCCGCCCACGGATTGATCGGAGAGATTGACGAGGAGGCCACCGGGAACGGGGTGATCGCATGCAAGGACGGATTCAGGGCATCGACCGTCTCGGCCGGCGATTTCGCTCGAATGACGGCGTCCGCAGGGCTCTCCTCCAGGATCTTCGAGGTCGCGGGATCGAGTCTCTTCTGCGAGATCGACGCGCCTTGAGGGAATGGGCGGAGGATCGCGCCATGGGGCCTTGGGGCGGAAGACGCCGGCGGCGGAAATGGATGACGAACGGTATGCTCAGGTCACGCCCCGATGCGGGGTTTCGGAGGCCATAGCCCAGCATGATGCATCCATGAAGACCCTTGGCGACGAGTCGCTCGTCCACACGGAGGATCACTGCGGCGTCCTGTGCGGCGAGGGAATGTTCGTCCATCTCAAGAGAGGCGACGATGGATGGCGGGTCGAGAAGCTGACGGTGTGGGTGGAGTGATGCGGCTACATCATGCCGCCGGCTCACCCCGTTCAAATGCTGATGGCGCGGGACCGCGACATGCCAGGCCAGAGCATTCCGGGGCCGTCCGCCGGGACGATCCGAAGTTCCGCATGGGCGGGATTCTCCCCGACGCGGCTGTTCCGTTGTCGCTCGAGCGGGTCGTTCTATTCGTTCTCTTCAGCCTTATCGCGGTTCTCGCGATCCGCCAGTTGGGCAGCGCCGACATCGGATTCCATCTGAAGGCCGGGAACCACATCCTCTCCGGGCATGGATGGCCGCGCACGGACCCGTTCACATTCACGCTTCGGGATCGCCTCTACGTCGACACGACATGGGGCTATCAGGTCCTCATCGCCCTTCTCCATCGCGTCTTCGGTTACTCGGGGTTGATACTCTTCCACACACTTCTGGTGCTCGCCATCTTCTGGGTCGTCTATCGGACCGCCCGTCTCGTTGCGCCCGACCGCCTGGCACTGCCGATCCTGCTCCTGCTCGGCGCAATCGCTTCGGAAATCCGCTTCGAAGTTCGCCCGGAGTTGCTCTCCTGGACCTTCCTGGCCGTGATCCTCTATCTCCTGCATCGCCGCGCCGAAGGACTGAAGTCTCCCATCTGGGCGATCGTTCTGATTCACCTCGTCTGGGCAAATGTCCATGCACTTTTCGTCCTCGGCTGGGTCGCCGAAGCATGCTTCCTCGCCGGCCTCGCCTTCCGCGACCGGACGGTCGATCGGAGGCTTCTGGCTGTTTTCGCGGCGTCTCTCCTCGTCACGCTGATCAACCCGTACGGATGGCAGGGCGCGACCTTTCCGCTGACACTCGCGACACGGCTCCAGCAGCAGAATCTCTTCGCCCAGACGATTGGCGAGTTCGCCTCTCCCTTCGCCCTGAAGCTCTCCGCCCAGTTCCCGTTCTACCCCCGGGCTCCGATTTTCGCGTTTCGCGTGTTCTCTCTCCTTTCGCTGCTCTCGCTCATCCCGGCATGGCGTCAGAGGCGCTACTGGAACATCCTGCTCTGGGTGGCATTCCTGGCCCTCTCCTATCGGATGATCCGCAACATTCCGCTTCTCGTGATCGCGACGCTGCCGGCGGTCGCGTGGGGACTCGCGTTGTTGTCCATCCCGGGGAGACTCGGCGGTTCAGGGCGACTCACGGCGCGGCTGTCGAGGATTGTCCTCGTGGGCGTTGGGTGCCTCGCGCTCGTCACGGCGCTCCGCGCCTACAACGATGCCTACTATGTCTCGTCGCGGCGCTTGCAGCGCTTCGGGCTCGGCGTCAGCCGCGTCTCCCTTCCGGTCGAGGCCGCGGATTTCGCAGCGAGAACCGGACTCCGCGGACCGGTTCTCAACCACCTGAACTTCGGCGGTTGGCTGATGTGGCGGCTGCGTGATCCAATCTTCATCGACGGAAGACTCGAAGTGGTCGGAGAGGAGTTTTTCGACTACTACCACCGCGTCCTCACATCCCCCGAGCAACTCGAGGCCTGTGTCGGGCGCTACGAGATCCGCTGGGTCGTCTTTCCGTACACGATCAGCCCAGGGCTGCTCGCTCGACTGAGCCGGGACCAGCGATGGTCCCTGGTCTGGGCGGACAGGATTGCCGTCGTCTTCGCGCGCAAGGGCGCAGACCCCGCCGCGGATACGATTCCGGCATACGTCGCGCCGTCAATCGGAGGCCCGCCATTGCGAAGCCTCCCTGGCCTCGGGGGCGGCCAACGACCCGGGCCGATCCGGACGTGGTTCTCGGGACTCGTGCGCCGCGCCATCTTCCCGGACGAGGACTACAACATGGGACTCTTCCACGTGGCGCGGGGGGAACCGGGCCTGGCTGCCGCGCGTTTCGCCCGGACGATCTCCGCCACCGGCGGCGCCTACTTCGAGATGTACAATAACCTCGGGGCGGCGCTGTCGGACATGAAGCGTTACGACGAGGCTGCCGCCTGTTACCGGATCGTCCTCGAGGAAGCGCCCGACACGCCGACCGCACGAAAGGGACTCGACGCCATCCAGCGCCTCAGACGGTGAGATTTATCGCGCATCCACCCAGTTCGTCATCGCCGTTCATCATCGAGATGCAGGCTATCTGTAGGCTCGCCCGCCAACAGAAGGGCGGCCCAGGATCGCGCCCGGACCGCCCCATGACGCTTGAACGGATCGCCGCTTTCTACATCCCCCAGAGGTGCATGGTATTGACCGGCTTCCCCTGCATCTTCAGGTAGTAGTAGAGCTGTCCCTTGTGCTGGTTCAGATGGCCGACCATCTGAAGCAGGCGATAACCCAACTTCACGTCCCGCGGATCCCAAGGGGCAGGAGCGGACTGTGTCGCGAGATTGCTCTCGCCGCTGCGCTGGAGCATCTCGAGCGCCAGCTTCCGATCCTCCTCCAGGAGTCTCTTCGCTTCCGCCGCGCTTCCGATCGCCGCCATCTTCTCCGCGGGCGGAAGCATCTCCTCCGGGGACATGTTCACCGGATCCACGCCGGCGGGAAGACCCCAGTCGCCCGTCACGAATCCCCTGAAGGTGGCTCCGCAGGAGTCGGTCATGTGTTTCAGGAGTTGGCCCGTGGTCATCCAGTTGCTTCCGGTCGCCGGCTTCCAGGACAGCGCCTTCTCATCGACCATATCCAACAGGCCGTGGGCCGCCTTGTAGTTATTCTCGATCTCCGCCTTGATCAAAGTTGTCCAGTCCATCTCGACTCCTTTCAGAGAACCGATCAATCCGATCGGTGGGATCTGTCCCCCGTCTCAAGTACCCGGTCATGATAGGATGTCCGCGGCGAATGGGGAAGAGATCGCGCCGACAGGCATCGCCGCCGGAAACCAGCGGCCGGTCGAGAGAAGGGCATCGCGCGGCCGACTCCAAGAATCGACACCGGCTGATTGGGAGGAGGATCTCGGTGGGCAGGAATGTGGAGATCAGGGCCCGCGTTCGCAATCGCGGAGAGCGGACCGAGATCCTGGGGCAGGCCCTCACAGTCCTCAAGGGCGCCGTCGTGATCCAAGGGGTCTCAACGGCGCCAACGCGCGATTCGATGAACAGTGAGTGGCCCGGCCCGATCGAACGAACCCCCGACGATCAGATCGTCCTCCAAGACCGCGAGCGCCCTGACCGCGTCGTCCGTTCCGGCGCCGAGCGCGGCCCAGGACGTCCCGTCCCAGCGCGCAATGTTGTGAACCGGGATCCCGCCAGCCACGTCGATCGATCCTCCGACGATCAGATCGTCGCCATAGACCGCGAGTGCGAAGACGCCTCGATCAAATTCCTCGCTGCTGCTCACGCCGCCACCCAGGGGATGCCAGACACCGCCGTCCCAGCGCGCGACATTGCTCGCCATTCCACGGCCGGCTCTGGTGAAGGTGCCCGCCGCGACGAGATCGCCTTTGTAAACGGCCAGAGCACGAACCTCGTCGTTCATGCCGCTGTCGATGCCGCGCCAGCCGTAACCATCCCAGCGCGCGACGTAGCTCGCGGAGTCGCTGCCGACCTTCACGAACGAGCCCCCCGCGTACAGCTCCTCGTCGTAGACGGCGAGCGCGCGAACCGTGCAGTTCAGCCCTGATCCGAGGGGTTGCAGATGGACGCCGTTCCATCGGGGCACCTGGTGGGAGGGCCTGCCTCCCGCGTTCTCGAAACACCCGCCGAGGATCAGGTATCCGTTGTGGTCCACCATCGCTTCGACGGCGGAGTCGACTCCTCCGCCGACGGAACGCCATTGGGCGCCGTGCCATTGGGCGAAATACGGGCCGGCGCTCGCACCCATCGTCGCAAACCACCCCCCGGCGAAGAGACGGCCGCCGTACACGCGGAGGGCCTTGACCCCATTACTGCTCCCTGACGCCAGTGCGGTCCACTCGGAGCCGTCCCAGCGCGAGACTTGGTTCGTCTCAAGATCCCCATTCCACCCGCCCCCCGCGTAGAGGGTCGCGCCGTCGACATGAAGCGCCCAGATGAATGCGACCATCGGGGAGAGCATCGCTTCCCACGTCCCCTCGCCGGGCGGCTTTGTCGCATCCTTGTCGTCGCCGCAACCGTTCACGGAGACCAGCCCGAGCGAGATCCACCACGCCGCGAGGATCAGCTTCCTCATCCCGCACCTCCATCTCCCGGCCATTTCCCGGCGCGTCTGCACGGGAGAATCGCCCGGGCGATTCTCCCACTTCTCCGTGGCCGCAACAAGCCCGCCTGCCCCGGCCCTGGCGGCATTTTTCCCCGGTAGATCCCGGAGCTTGACCCACGCCGCCGTCCCCGTAGTCTATCCTTCTCGCGGGAGGCGTCGCGCCTGCCGTGCTGGGGGGGGTCTCATGCTGAACAGCTTCTCATTGGAGACTAAAGCGAAGTCTCAGTTCATCAACATCTCGGCGAAGGTCCGAGAGATCATAGCGGGCTCGCGCGTCCAGTCCGGGATTGCCCGCGTATTCATCCCACATACGACGGCTGGGGTGACGATCAACGAGAATGCCGATCCGTCCGTGATTCACGACATCCTCGGAGATCTCGAGCGGCTCGCGCCGATCTCACAGGTTTACTACCGGCACAGCGAGGGGAACAGCGCCGCCCATCTCAGGGCGAGCCTCTTCGGATCGTGCCAAACGATCATCATCGATCACGGCGAGCCGCTTCTCGGCACATGGCAGGGGATCTACTTCTGCGAGTTCGATGGGCCGCGGAGGAGGACCGTCCACGTCAAGGTCTCGAGCGAGTAGCGCCGACCGACTACAAAGGAGGCCGGCGGCGCGAGCAGATGCGCCCGCACGGCAAGGAGCGGTAGAGGAGCGTCCATGGGACGAATCGAGGAGTTCGACGACTTCCGCCAGAAGATGAACGAGAAGATCCTCGCGGCCGACAACCGCGCGATCAAGCGCTTCTTCGGCGTGGATACCCTGACGTATGAAACCGGAACGTTGGACCGCAAGACGAAGGAGATGCTCGGACTCTGCGCCTCGATGGTCCTGCGCTGCGATGACTGCATCACCTATCACGTCCTGAAATGCAAGGAACTCGGCGTCACGGATGAAGAACTATACGATCTCTTCAGTGTGGCGCTGACCGTGGGCGGGAGCATCGTGATCCCACACATGCGCCGTGCGGTCGCCGTTCTGGAGGAATGGCACTCGAAGGAGGGCTAGACGAGTTTGACTTCGGCTGAGAAGCGAGCCCGCGCACCGCGAGGTCCGGCGCCCCGGGGAGAATAGCCGGGCCGAGTGGATGCGCGAGGCG
>CAZNRY010000104.1:0-14329 GCA_964575675.1 uncultured bacterium | reverse complement strand
GTGCCTGCACGGCGGATACGTGACCGCCACCAAAGCAAATGCATTCGAGACGGTTTTCTCCCTCGATGGGGTCCTTATCTACCGCTACACGATGCAATGGAATCCGCGCTCGATTGACGAAGCGCATGGAAAGGTTGAGGTCCAGCTCCCCGGCGGCCCCAAGAACAAAGTGGAGTTCCAGCGCAGAGTACCGGCCGAAGGAGATCAGGCAACATGGTTCTGCCCCATGCACGCCAGTATCGCCGGTGAAGCCTCCGGGGAATGTCCGAAGTGCGGGATGGCCCTCGTTGCTCAGGATTATCTCTTCGCGCCCATTGACCTTTCCCCTTACGTAGCCCACGGCGTCAACGTTGAAGATCGTGAGATCGTGGGGAAGGTCAATCTGAAGGGCCTCGGAGATCCGGAGAAAGACGCGAAGTTCACCCAGCGCGGGGTCCCCGTGACCGATCCCGCCGCACCTCCAGCGATGGAAGCCAGCGGCGAGAAAACTGAGAACGGAAGGGCGCACGCCCATTGAGACCCGTCCCGGCAAGGAGAGGATCATGGCCCGATTGCTGTAGAGCCGAAGCGCGCGGGCGCGAAACACCGAGCGCGGCCGAGAGCGAAACATGCGCTCCACATGAAAGGAGAATCCAATGAGGATGTTCGGACGGATGGTCTTCCCGCTCGTGGTTCTGATTTTCGCCATCTTCGTATGGGGATGCGAGAACGGAGGCCAGAACCCAGACGATGGGGCTCGGCTTGGTTCCACACTCGTGGGCGGCGATGACGGAGGCGGCTCGAGCGGCGGGGATCACCAGAATTGTGAAGGCTGTTGTCCGGATTCGATGGACCACTCGCAGGGTGACATGGGCGACATGGGTGGAATGAACGGGGGCTCGGGGGGCATGGGCGGCATGCACGGCGGAGACGGGGATTCTTCCAGCACCCATTGCTCTTCGGATCAAGGCGACCCCGATCAGGATCCTGGGGAGGACGAACACGGCGGACATCACTAGGAATGCTGGGGGCGGCGGAGGCCCTGGCCAGGGCGCCTCCGCGCCCCCTCCTCCCATCCCTTCCGAAAACCTCGCCCGTACCGGCATTGCTGCGCCCAGCTGGCTGAATCTGCCAACCCCACGTCTCGCTCGACCCCGGAATGGAGACATTTCTACTTCCCGCGATCGATACTGTAGAGATTCCCACAGCCACCGACCCAAGCCGATCTCAGCCGCCCGTCCATGGATTCCGCAACTTCCATTGCATCAACGAACTCGTCGTTGTCCATCCGATGGCATGGAGGTTGCTACCTCGACTCGTGGGGCCCCGCTCACGCGAAATGTGTAGGAACAGGGGACGCGGCCCCCCTGAACACCTGCAGATCGATGATGGGGGGGCCTCATTCCCGAAGGCAGCATCCTTGTGGAGCAGGTAGAGGGAGGGAACCGATGAGAGGGATTCCGGAAGAGGGACCGAAGCCGGACGTGTCGGCCCGCGATCGTCTGGCCTCATGGTTCCGAGTCTCTAAGGTCCTACTATCCTTCCTTCTTCTCTCCCTTGCGGGATCGATCGCGATTCCCGTTCTCGCCCTCAACTACCAGCCCGAGGAGCCCGATACCGCGCAGACCACCTGCCTGGGAGCAGGCTACACGATCTCTGTCGTATGGAGCGATTCCTCGCAAACTCGGGCCCAATGGCAAGATCGGAACTACAGCGACATTTCCCTGAGCTCCCTCCACAAGGAACTTGTCGACCGAATCCGCTCGCTCCACATCTTCTCCGGAATTGTCGATCGGTCCGACGATCCACACGACTTCGACCTCGTCATCAACATCGAGCGCCTGCAACGTCGCCCCATCTCGTCACCGGACGATCTCTGGTTGGAGAGTTCATTTGCCCTCGTCTGGAGGACGTACCGGCAGAGTCTGTGGACGGGCCGGTACGGAATTTCGCTCGAAGCCCGAGAGGTCGCCTTCCCTAACACCAGCCCCCCCGCTCTTCACTTGCTGATGGTCAGAGCCGCCGCTTCCAAGCTTGCATTCCGGATGGGCAACGATCTCAAGCGGTTCCTCTCCGGCGACGGCCTGGCGAAACTCGCGGAAACACGCTCCGCGCCTTGCGCGGCCCGCACGGTACTTCGAGTGCGCGTTGGAGATATTTCCTCGTAACAGAAGCGAGCGACACCCTTCGCACGATCTACAGCGGAAGCTGGAGCGCAGGGGATGACGAAGGGCGTGGGACCATTCTTCAGGAAGCGCTGAAGGAGATTGTTCGATACCACCATAGGAACGGCGAGTGCGCCCACTACCGATACGCCCTGTCGCATCGGAGATCACTGCTCGGGTCTGGAAACTGAAGCTTCACAGGAGGAAACCGGCGTGGCGACCGGAGAATCCCGAATCTCAACGAGGAGAAACTGATGAACACTTACTTCGAGAAGCAGCCCTTCGGAGGAATCATGGGTCCCGCTCGAATCACGCGCTGGGACATTTCGGTGATTCTGATCCTGGGGCTGCTTTCGTTCGCCCACTATACCGTGTCCGCTCACACGCTCTGGATCCATGCAATTCTGTTCTGGCTCTTCCAGATTCCGGTTCTCATCGGAGGATGTACGCGGGGAGTTCGCGGAGGTCTTGCCGTGGCGGCAGTCACCTCGGCCGCTTTCTTTCCTCACGCGCTCGGCCTCAGTCGCCATCACGGTTTGTCGGCCAACACGATCTGGATGGACCTGGCCAGTCTCTTCATCATCGGTCTGACCACGGGATGGCTTCGTGATCGCTGGCACAGGCAAATGGAGATGGGCGAGCGGATCCGCGATCTCGGAAACCTGAACCGGATTCTCAAGGCGTTATGCGGCGACCTCCGTGCTCCTGTTCCGGCGATCCGGGGGCTAATCGTCTCGCTCGAACCGCTCAAGAACCGGACACCGGCCCTCGCCTTTGCAGTTCACTCCATGGACAGATCGCTCTCGAGGCTCGAAGAGGTTTTTGAGCACCTCGAGTCATTCCGGATCGATCAGAAGATGGGGTACGTCCGGCTCGACCGGATCCTCACCGCGATGCAGGGGCACCTGCGCCGAATTGCGTCACCAGTCCCGGCCGTCCGAATCGATTGGAGCTGCTCTCCTCCGATGGTCCCGGCGAACGTAGCCTCCCTGAGCAGCTCGCTGGCATGCCTGATCATGCATCTGGCACCTCGGGCGCAGGAGGTAGGGCTCAGGATCACGCGCGCATCGAACTGGACTTCGCTGGACATCTACTGTCACGAGACGACCGATGACGAAGAGCCCGCCACGTTCCGTCCCCCACTGGTTTCGTTCGAAGTGGCATGCCTCGTGATTCAGGCGCATGGAGGTGTCGTGGAGAGGATGCCGGTGGATTCGGATGCTCGGTACCTCAGAGTTCACATTCCTACGACCATCAGGGTTCGCCCTATTCCGTCCGGGCTCGACTGGAGGAACGGGGACAGCCATTCCAACCCTATCCATGAGGCGGGTGATCCCCTCCTGGATCAGCAGCGCCGCCCGATTTACGTGCGCCGGCAAGTCGCTGCAGCGAATTCCCCATTCCAGCCGGAAGGCTAAAGGGATATTCACGCCTCAGCGGTCGGAGAGGCTCCGACTCTTCCAGAGGAAGTAGATCGCCGGATAGACGGCAAGCTCCATCAGGGCCGATGTCACGACGCCCCCGACCATGGGCGCCGCGATCCGCTTCATGACATCGGCGCCGGTCCCGTGGCTCCACATGATGGGTAGGAGGCCGGCTACGATCGTCGCGACGGTCATGATCTTCGGCCGGATCCGCTTGACGGCGCCGTGGTAGATGGCGTCGCTCAGGTCGGAACGGCTTCGCATGATGCCCTTGCGGCGCCAGTCCTCGTAGGCGACATCCAAGTAGAGGAGCATGACGACGCCCGTTTCCGCGTCGAGCCCGGCCAGAGCGATGATCCCCACCCAGACGGCGATGCTCAGATTGTACCCGAGGATGTAAAGGAGCCAGATCGCGCCGACCAGGGAGAAGGGCACGGCGAGGAACACGATCAACGTCTTGATCACCGATCTGGTGCTGAGGTAAATGATCAGGAATATGATGAAGATCGTAAGGGGAATGACCAGGCGCAGCCGCTGCTTCGCCCGCTGCATGTACTCGTACTGCCCGCTCCAGGATAGGCTGTATCCCGCAGGGAGGCGCAGCTTCTCCGCGACCACTTGCTGCGCGCGCGAGACGTAGCTCCCAACGTCGACCCCCCGGATGTCGATGTAAACCCACACGTTCGGCCGTGACCCCTCGCTTCGGATCACCATCGGCCCCTTCTTGGTCTCGAAGTCTGCGAGCTGGCCGATCGGGACCTGCGGCCCCTTGCCCATCGCCGTGGGGACGAGGACGCGCTTCAGCGCCTCGATGTTGTCCCTGAGCTCCCGGCTGTAGCGGATGTTCACCGGATAGCGCTCGAGTCCCTCAACGGTGCTCGTGACGTCCATCCCGCCCATGGCAGTCTCGATGACATCCTCGACGTCGGAAACGGTGAGGCCATAGCGGGCGATCTCGTCCCGGTTGATCCGGATGTCGAGATAGTTGCCGCCCATCGCTCGCTCGGCAAAGGCGCTCAGGGTCCCGGGGACCTGGCGCATGATCGCCTCGACCTCCTCGCCGATCGTCTGCAGGACGGTGAGATCTGGCCCCGAGATCTTGATCCCGACCGGGGTCTTGATCCCCGTGCTCAGCATGTCCGTGCGCGTCTTGATCGGCATCGTCCAGGCGTTCGTGAGACCCGGGAACTGGATCGCCGCGTCCATCTGGTCGATGAGCTTCTGCGGGGTCATCCCTTTCGGCCAGTCCTTCTCGGGCGTCAGCATGATCGTCGTCTCGAACATGTCGAGGCCCGCGGGATCAGTGGCCGACTCGGCCCGGCCGACCTTCCCGAGGACGTGATGGACCTCGGGGAACGTCTTGATGATTCGGTCCGTCTGCTGGAGGACCTCGCGGGCCTTCGTGATCGACATCCCCGGAAGGGATGTCGGCATGTACAGGATGTCCCCCTCGTAGAGGGGCGGCATGAACTCCGACCCGAGACGCGAGAAGGGGATCGCCGTGATCGCGATCACGGCGAGGGCGCCCGCGATGACGAACCACCGGTACTTCAGGACCACGCGGACTACCGGATGATAGAGGCGCGTCAAGGCCCGGTTGACGGGATTACGGTCCTCCCGGGGGATTTTTCCGCGGACGAAGAAGCCCATGAGGACCGGGACGACCGTCACCGCCAGGATCGCGGCCGCCGCCATGGAGTAGGTCTTCGTGAACGCGAGGGGCCGGAAGAGGCGGCCCTCCTGCGCCTGGAGCGTGAAGACAGGAAGGAAGGAGACCGTGATGACGAGGAGCGAGTAGAAGAGAGCGGGCCCTACTTCCTTGGATGACTCGAGGACGACCTGCCAGTGACCCCGGCGCTCCCCCGGCGGCTTCTCCGCCTCGTCCTCGAGGTGCTTGTGGCAGTTCTCGATCATGATGATCGCCGCGTCGACCATGGCGCCGATCGCGATGGCGATCCCTCCCAGCGACATGATGTTCGCGTTGATCCCCTGATGCCGCATCACGACGAAGGCCATGAGGATCGCCACCGGCAGCGTGAAGATCGCGACGAACGCGCTGGGAAGATGGAGGAGGAAGATCACGCAGACCAGGGCGACGATCACGCTCTCCTCGATGAGCTTTTCCTTGAGCGTCTTGATCGCGCGCTTGATCAGGCCAGAGCGGTCGTAGGCGACCGTGATCTGCACGTCGGCTGGAAGGCCGGCGCGGATCTCATCGAGCTTCGCCTTCACGCCTTCGATCACCTTGAGGGCGTTCTGGCCGTAGCGCATGACGACGATGCCGGTGACGACCTCGCCCTTGCCGTCGAGCTCCGTGATGCCCCGGCGCATCTGCGGTCCGAGATGGACGTCCGCCACGTCTCGGAGGTAGATCGGCGTGCCGGTCGTTCCGTTGACACCCACCGCGACCTTTTCGATGTCGGGTATGCCCCGGATGTATCCGAGGCCGCGGATCATGAACTCCGTCTCGGCCATCTCGATCGTCTCGCCGCCGACGTCGTTGTTGCTGCGCTGGATCGCGCGCTGGACGTCGTCGGTGGAGATGCCATAGGCAAGAAGCTTCGCCGGATCGATGGTGACCTGGTATTGCTTGACGAAGCCGCCGACGCTCGCGACCTCCGCGACGCCGGGAACGCTCGAGAGCTGGTACTTGAGATACCAGTCCTGGATCGACCGCAACTCGCTGAGGTCCCTCGTATCGGACGTGACCGTGTACTCGAAGACCCATCCCACGCCGGTGGCGTCCGGACCGAGCGCGGGAACCACACCCTTGGGGAGCCGGTTCGACGCGTAGTTCAAGTATTCGAGGACACGGCTGCGGGCCCAGTAGATGTCGGTCCCGTCCTCGAAGATCACGTAGACCAAAGAGTAGCCGAAGAAGGAATAGCCGCGGACGACACGGCTCCGGGGGACCGAGACCATAGCGGTCGTCAGGGGATAGGTGACTTGGTCCTCCACGATGCGTGGGGACTGGCCGGGGTACTGGGTGTAGATGATGACCTGGACGTCGCTCAGATCGGGGATCGCGTCGACCGGAGTCGTGGCGATGGAGAAGATGCCCCATCCGATCGCGACCAGGGTGAGAAGGACGACCAGGAACTTGTTCCGGACCGACCACTCGATGATGCGGGGCAGCATTCGTCCCTCAGATTATCTAGTGGCCGCGGCCGGCGGAGTCGCCGCCCATCTGCATGCCGGGCATGTCCATCCCAGGCACTGCGGGTATCGTGTCACGCTTCGCTGGAGAAGGTTGCGAAGGAGGTGCGATCGATCTTACGGCCGTCCGGAGATTGCTTTCCGAATCGATCAGGAACTGCCCGGAGGTGACGACGCGGTCCCCTTCGGCGATTCCGTCGATCACCTGAACGAGGCTGTCGGCGGTGACGCCAAGCTTGACGTCCCGGCTCGCGAAGCGGCCGTCGCCCAGGGCCAGGACGACCAGAGTCCGCGCGCCGGACCGGATCACAGCCTGGTCCGAAACGGCGAGGACGTCCGTGAGCGGCGGCGCAAGCAGGCGCACCGTCGCGAACATGTTCGGCCGCAGCGTGATCGCTCCTTCCGGGTTCGGCAACTCGATCCGCACGCGGGCGGTCCGCGTTTCCGGTGAGAGTTGCGGATCGATGTACCCGACGCGGCCGCGGAGGAGCCGGCCGGGCAGAAAGGAGAGCTCCACCTCCGCGTCCTCACCAACCTTCACCCACGGTAGCTCGTACTCGAAGACCTCGGCGTAGACCCATACCCGGGAGAGATCCGCGATCTTGAAGAGCTTCATCCCCGCCTCCACCGCCGCGCCCGGAAGGACCATCTTGTCGACGACGATCCCGTTCACGGGCGAGTGGAGCATCACGGTTCGGCGGGACTGCCTGGTCCGCTCGAGGTCCGTGATCTCGTGCTCCGGGATGTCCCACAGCTCGAGCCGGCGCCGTGCGACATCGACGAGGCTCTTCGCGGATGCGATCGCGTCTGGGGCGCCGTGGGATCCGAGGGCGTCCACATTTTTCAAGGCAAGGACATACTCCTCCTCAGTCGTCACGACGTCGGGGCTGTAGATCTCGAGGAGGGGCTGGTCCTTCCCGACCCTCTGACCGGTGAAGTCGATGTAGAGTTTGTCGATGTAGCCGGAGACCTTCGTCGTGATGTCGAAGAGGCGGGTCTCGTCGTAGTCAACCTGACCGACGGTGCGGATCACCTTCGAGAGGTCGCGCCGTACAACGGTCTCGATCCGGACGCCCATGTTCTGGACGACTGCAGGGTCGATTCGGACGCCCTGTTCGGCGGCGCCGGTCGATGTCCCTTCATCCGCATAGACCGGAACGAAGTCCATTCCATCGGGCGCCTTCTTCAGGACGGGAGACGTCTCGGCGGGGTTCATCGGGTTTCGGTAGTAGAGGATCCTGCGGCCGGACGGGGTTCCGATCGTCGACGACGTTCGCTGATGCACAAAAAGGACCACCACCGCCCCGGCGAGGACGGCGGACACGATCGCAAGGATCCATACCGCACGTTTCATCCGAGCCTGCCTTGCATTGGATTCCCCCCGCCATGATTGAACCCGCCAGGAGTCCTGTCAACGCATAACCCGTGCCAGACACGGTTTGGGATCTGCGGGCGTACTCCGCGAAAACCCCGTAGCCCCGCGCCCGTGCTCCGCGAGAACCTCGTCCGGGCTGCCATGACTGCAGTTACATCGAGTCGGGTGGATGTCGGTTCGTAGACGGTCCTTCCTGGTCCTCCGGTCGTCCCTGACCTGCTAACCAAATCGGTTGGGAGAACGGAGAGTCGGAGAGTTTGGCCCGCCCACGGGTGGTTCGAGACGGCCTTCTTCGCGCACCAGAATGGACGGGATACGAACAGAGAATTCCCGTCGGAAATTCACGCGCGCAGCACCTTCGCGTCTCTGCGCGTCGGGATAGGGGACGACGGGTCGCCCGTCGCTCTATCCATCCCGAAAAATCGTATCGCAAGCCTCGTAATCGATTGCTCACGAAGGGGTAAGAACCGACGAACCCAACCCGATCGGATTGTTGAACTCTGCCGCCAAACCTGCTAGTATTTCGACAGTTCATGTGGGGAGTCCTATTGGACTCCGGAGACTGTGATGGCTGGTACTGCAATCAACCAGCACCGATCGAGGGACGTGACCAGCCCCTAGAGCGCGCGACTTACCGCCTGAGGAAGTGTCTTCCGCAGGGAAAGGAAGACGGTTATGACTCGTCGCTTGCTAACGTTCGATCGCATTCTCGCAGGGTTCTTCCTTTGTATGGCCTTGGCGGTCACTTTCGGCGTGATCACCGCGCGTGCAGATGAGCGGTCCTGGGTCGGGGACATCAGCGGGATCGGTCCCGACGCCGCAGTGATGGTGACTCTGCACGCCGGAGCGGAAACGAGAGAGATCTTCACGGCAACCGTCAGGAACACCGGAACGGCCCCGTGGGGCGATTTCCACTTCGGGATCTTTGACCCCATGGGTGGGCAGAACATCGCGAACGTGGATTTCCTCGACGCCAGCATGGGTGGAGAGGATCCAACCAGCTCCCAGTCGGGCCTCACCTGGGTTATCAACAACGTTGTGGTCGGGGCGACCATCGATCTCTACTTCTGCACCGATCCTGTGATGCCGGGTGAGACGGCGGTATTCACCGTTTTCTTCGTGAATCCCGATCAGGTCACCTTCCCCGGCATGCTGTTTTATCCGACACCGGTCCCCCCGCGGGGAGCCTGCTGCGATGTGGACGGGTCCTGCACGCTTACGTGCGAGCATGACTGTCCGGTTCCCAGCATGTTTCACCCGGAGTGGACGAGCTGCGTGCCCAACCCGTGCCCTCAGCCGGTTCCGACGGGAGCCTGCTGCGATCCGGCAGGGAACTGCACGGTGACGACACAGGCAAACTGCCTGCCGCCGAACATCTGGCATCCGGAGTGGACATCGTGCGTGCCGAACTACTGCCCGCCGCCGGTGCCGGCGCGGAACACGACCTGGGGCGAGATCAAGGCGACGTACAGGTAGAGGCCACTTCGCCAAGAGTTGGGGGCCGTCGCCATGACGGCCCCCGCGGTTCCAGCAGATCCATGGCCTTCGGCGGTCGCAAGCATGGCATGTTCGAGGCCGGCACTCTTTGAGTTATTGGCTTCGTCCTTCCGGGACCCCTGCGACTTCGTCACTCGTCGCAGATCGAAATCCTTGCCGAAAGAGATTGACTTCAGCGGATTTTGATCTAGCATTGCAGCCGAGTGCTCAATGCGACGGTGCTGATTGTGGCGGTGCGATGGGCTTGGCCACTCGAAGAATGTTGCCGTTCAGTATCGGAACTGCCAGACGGATAGTCTGATTGCGGACTCGTCTCCTCGACAATCGCCGCCGACATCTGCACTTCTAGGGAGAGAGTGTGCCGATGATTGGGAACCGCTCTCCGGGCCGTTGCGCTGGCCCAGGCCGCCAAAGGCCCGGTACGTGCGTGTTGCACCGGATGGCCGCCCTATCGCTTTTGGCCGCTCTCCTGATGACCGCATTGGTGCTGGGCGGCTGTCAATCGATGGCGCCCCCTCCCTTACCGGTCGGCCTATCGTCCGACGACTATCGTGCGGACCTTGCCACCATCGATCGGCTGCTGGCGAGCGGGCTGTACGCCCCCGCCCTGGCGCAGATCCGCGGACTTCTTGCCGAACCGGTGCCGAGCGGAAGCTGGGAGGGCCTCCTTCGCCGCGCAGAGCGCTGCCTCCGCGGTCTTGGGAGGCTCGAGGATGCCAAGGTGGCCGCGCGTCTGGCGAAATCCTGGAATGATACCCCGGAGCGCGCAGATGAGCTTCGAGATAATCTGGACGACCTCCTCCGCCGGCTCAGTTCGACATCCCCAGCCGGGGTCCGCGCCACGGCGGCTTCACCACCTTCCGTCGCTGCTCCTGACTCGACCAGCACCGTTCCGGACCCCCTGATCACAAACTCCTTCTTCGAGACGGATATCCGACAGGCTTTGCAGGATCTCGGGATCGCATCAGGAGTCCCGATCATCTGGGACAACTCCGTCGAGGGGATCGTGACCTATGAGGCGAAGGACGTCCCGCTGAGCGCTGTCATTCGGGACATCCTCTATCCGGCCGGATATGTATACGAGTGCCGCGACGGAAAGTACTACATTGGTTCCGCCGGCATCGACAAACCCTTCTTCATGAGCATGAGCCACGCGATCCGGATCCTGTTGACGAACCTAAAGGCGGAGGAGGCCATCATGCTCCTCCCTGAGACGATGAGGCCATATGTCAGCGCGGCCTCAAGTGCGAACATCGTCTTTGTGACGGCTCCGAGGTCTCTCGCCGACCAGATTGCCTCGCATTTGCGGGCGATCGACGCGCCGCTTCCGGAAGTCGAGCTTGAGGTCATCGTCGTCGTCTTCGCGACGAAAGACATACGGGCGCTCGGTATCGATATCACAGCGAAGAGCGCCGATGCGGGGAACGCAAGCGTTGGGGGACTCATCAGCAGCCCTGCGTTCGGGGACGCGGTTCTAGCCGTCGACTACATCCGGAACGCCCTTCGGATCGGCGGCGAGAAGACGGACATCACGGCATCACTGAAAGCCCTGGAGCAGGCGGGGATCGCACGGATCCGCGCCACCCCACGCCTGAGGACATTGAGCGGGCACACGGCGTCGCTCAGCACGCTGAAGGATCAGTATTTTTTCATCACGACGGAGCAACCGACCCAATCTTTCCTCTACAACAGACTCGAGACGATTCGATCCGGGATCTCGCTCGAGATGACGCCCTATGTGGACACCTCTGGATACGTGACGGTGAACGTGAAGCCTCAAGTCGATGACGTCGTTGGTCGTGGGGCCAACGGCCTTCCTGAGATCAGCCGCCGTACGGCGAATACGACAGTTCGGGTCCTTGACGGTGAGACGATCGCCATCGGTGGCCTCCGGGTCCAGGAAACGAAGGAGACGAGGACGCGCGTTCCAATCCTGGGGAGGATTCCTCTCCTCGGACTTCTCTTCGGCTCAACATCGACGGAAGAGAGTGAATCCGAAATTGTGATCTTCATTACGCCCCGCGTCCGATGAGGGCCGCAGGCCTTCGGAGGCCGGGTGCCGGGGCGGTGAGGATAGACCGGTTGCGCGGCTTTTAGGGGGCGTGTCCGAGAGGAACGCCCACGAGGTAGAGACGCAACTCTCCGCTTCAAGACATTCAACTTGAGGAGTAAGGCCATGTACCGACTGTTCGTACTCTCCCTAGCGCTGCTGGCTTGCCTAGGGTTGCCTGTCATTGCATCTGCCGTATCCCCCAACCCTCCGCCCGCGTATGGAGGCTACGCCGCCGGTTGGGGAATGAACCCCACCGACTGGAACGACTACAGCGGCAGCTTCTATTCCTTCGGGATCTATGACCCACTCTATGGGGGCGCCGGAGCCGCCTGGGTGGTTGGCTGGGTCCCAACGCAATACATCACGTACGCTCCCATCACCCTCGAGATGTGGATCGAAATGTACTGCGTCCAGACCTACCATTACACGTCCTACAAGTGGCACAGGTTGGGCAACCATGCCGAGAATCTCTGCTTCACGATCGAGGGTACAGTCCAGAGTAACAACGGACAATACATATCCCTCACGAAGGGGACCGAGGCACTTACGCACCTCTGGTTCAAGGAGAATATCTTCGGCGGCTCCTCGCCGACACCGCCCGCCATTGATATTCCCATCTCCTGGACGGGAGAGTGGGGAACGGGACTCGTGTATGGACAAGGCGTGGTGACGGGTCCGTTTCCTCTCACACCCAATCCTGACGTGACCATCCTGATCCCGGATGCTAGCGACCACTGGTTCCAGTTCGATGGTTGCATGAGCATTCCTTACCACCAGCCGGACGGGTACTATTCGCTGACCATGGCGGGCTGTCCGGCCCCGGTGCTTTAGCCAACCCCGAACCCCGGCCGGAACCCGGCCGGCCGGGGCCGAGGATACATACGGAGTCACATGACCCTGCGACTCGTGGGCCCCCCGATTCTGGCGATAATGTCGATCGCCGCGTTGCCGATCCAGACCGATGCGGTGATGCAGCTACTCCCCCCGATTCAGGAAATCGCCTGCCAACGAGGTCAGAAAGCTCACTTCCAGGTGACGATTATCAACAACGGGGACGATGACGTTCCCAGCCGGTTCAGCGTCCACGACATGGAGGTGACCTTGGATGGATACCCCTTCGTCGCGGACAGCGGGTCGACCCGAGGATGTGGGGGCTGGATCACTCTTGCGCAGACGGAGCAGAACATCCGGGCGCACGAGTCGTTCGCCCTCAAAGGGACAATCACCGTGCCGCGAACCGCCGAGGGTGGGTACTACGCCCTTGTGCGGGGCCAGTTTGTTGGAAGCACACTCCCCCTGGGAGGGGAGAACGGGCAGCTTCGGGGGTCGGCAATCAACATCGAGAACCAAGCGGTCGTTGCCCTGCTCCTGACCGTCCCTTCCAGTCGTGTCCACGCCGAGATTCTGCCGGAGACCCTCATGGTCTACCCGCGGGGAGACACGACGGCGACTCACGCAGGCGTGGGCTTCGAAAGCAAGAGAGGTTGGAAAGCGGTTCTGCGAGTCAGAAACATGGGGAACGTGCACACCACTGTGGGGGGTAGGGCCAGCCTCTGGAGCGAGAGCGGTGCCTCCCTTGGAAGCGGGGAGCTTCGCGCCGGCCGCGGGTATGTGCTCCCGACCTATGCAAGGGATTTGACCGCCGATGGTGACCACGGGCTTGGTGATGGATACTACATCATCCGCATCGCCCTGCAGACGGGGGAGCGATCCCGCCTCGCGAAGGCGTTTCCGTTCGCCGTGCTGGATGGTAAGGTCTACGCGGGCGCGCGCACTGATCGTCTTGACGAGATCCTGAAGCTCGCATCTCCCGGATTCGTGCTGCGTGATCCTATGCTCCAGAGGCCGGTCACGCCCGGCGGGGCCTCGTTCCTCACCGTCACTCTCACGAGCACCAGCCGTGACACGATTACCCTCCTGCCTCGTGTGGTCGACTGGTCGATCGATCCGGACGGGCAGCTCGATCTGTCGAAGCCGACGTTGGATGATCGTTCCTGCCGGCCTTGGATCGAGACACTGGACGACACGCTCCGCGTGCCTCCCGGAAGAGGTGCGACACTGAGGATCAAGGCACTTCCTCCCGCGGACGCGGCCGGGGAGTACTATGCGGCCGTTGTGTTCGATCCGGATCAGTTGCATCCGGAAAGTCCGGCGGAGTTCATGGTCAACCGTGCCCAGCTTGTCGCGTTGCGCACCGCAAGGGGGCAAAGACAGGCGGCCCGGATCGATTCGGTTTCCGTGCGACGGCAACTCATTGAAGCCGTTTCACTCACGAGCTTCACAATCACGGTTGTGAATACCGGGAACACGCATTGCTATGTCATGGGCAACCTGGGGCTCGAACGAGAAGTGTCCCCGGAAGTGTACAAGTCGGTGGAGCAGTCTCCATCGTTCGGCGACGCGAGCATGTTCCTCCTGCCCGGCGGAAGGAGGACATTTCATCTGAACCTGCCGGGCCTGGAGAGTGGAACATATCGCGTCATCGCTTCCGTAACCTATGCCCCGGATGTCGCTCCCACGACACGATACCAGAGAGTGGTGGTGAGGTAGATCCGATGGATGCGAATGAAGGTCGTCGACCGGAGCGATGCCGCCGCGCCGGCCTTGTCTGCATGGTTCTCGGCGCTCTGCTCTTGCCGCCAACGGGGGCTCGCGCTCAGATCACCCCGTATGTGTCGGG
>CAZNRY010000103.1:0-14347 GCA_964575675.1 uncultured bacterium | reverse complement strand
CTAGAACCCTCGACCGAGGGAGACGTAGAAGCGCCCCCGGCCGCCCTCGGCGCGTCCGTGGGCGAAGATGAAGGGACCGAGTATCGTGTCGGCGCCGAGCGCCAACGTGCCGGTGGCGCGAAGATGGGCCGCGCCGATATCGGACCTGGTCTGCCAGACATTGCCGGCCTCGATCCAGGCCCGGAAATAGAAATACGATCCTGCGATGGGTGGCAGGCGGCCGGCTCGTCTCTGGAATCCTGCCCTCGCAAGACCGTAGTACTGCCCCGAGAGCTCACCATCCCGATAGCCGGAGAGGGAAAAGATCCCCCCAAGGGAGAACTCGTCGTGCGGCGGCAATCGCGTCCCAAGGTTGGTTCCGCCTCCCCCGCCCAGCGAGAAGGTGCTGTTTCCGAAGCTCCTGTGGACCGAGACTTCGCTGGAGAGCTTCTCATAGCTCGCGGTTGCGCCGATCGACTTCCGCGGCAAGCGGAAATCGATCCTGATGCTCGCACCCGAACGCGGAAAGCCAACATTGTCGATCCGATCGATCACGACCCGCCCGCTGAACTCGCCGCGGTGAACGTCGTACGCCGGCAGCTCCTCCCCGCCCGATTCGATGCTTGTCCGCGAGCGGCCCCAACGCGCGCCGATGCGCGCCTCGCCGATGGTCCCGATCCTCATCCCCAGGTCGGCCCCACCCAAGAGCGAGATGGTCCGGTACTCCGCGATGCGACGGCCGCCTGCGTAGAGGTCCCTGATCGCGTTCTTCCCCTCGAAGGACGGGGCGGCGAATAGACGCTCCCCGAAGTCGAGCGGCTGGTAGAACTCCGTGAATATCCTCCCCGTCCGTCCGGTCTGGAGGTCGACCCGCCACTCCCCCCCTCGGGCGCCGATGCAGGTCCGGGTGTAGCCGGCGAGCAGGTTGTACTGTCCGCGGCCCTCGAGATCGTCCATGAAGTTGAGTCCGAAGCGGACGTAATCGGGCCCCCAATACTTGTCCTTGGTGCGGAACGACAAACCTGTCCGTTCGTCGCTGCGAGAAAGGCGGAACTCGACGCGCTCGAACTCGCCGATGTCGTACGCACGGGCTAGGTCGTCCTGGAGGACGCCCATGTCGAGGTCTCGTCCCGGTCTGCTGTCGAGCCTTCCCGCGATCCGGCGGGGATCGACTCGCGAGCGGCCATCGATCCTCACGAAAGCGATTGGAATTGCGCCCGGAGGCCCGCGGCGAATCCTCTTCAGGTAAGCGCCGTACTCCGCTTCGTCCAGGACGAACGGCGCCAGGGAGTCGGCGGCCAGCCGCGTCGCGGCCGCGCCCCTTTGCACGATCTCGGGCGCGCGATCGAATCTCAAACCGCTCAATCCCGCCAGGTCCGGTCGAATGACGATGTCCGCACGGGCGATCTGAGCTTCTGTGTTTCCGCGGGTCAGGAGCCCGATCACCTGCATCGAGACTCCGATCGCCGATCTGACCTCTCTACGGCCCGCAAGGGGCGAGCCGATATCGACGGCGATCACGACATCGGCCCCAATCTTCCGGACGACATCGACCGGAAGATTGGCCGTCAGACCTCCGTCCACGAGCAACCGGCCATCGATTTCGACCGGCGAGAAGACGCCGGGCACCGACATGCTCGCCCGCATCGCATCCGCGAGATCGCCGTGGTCGAGGACGACCGTCTCGCCGGTCACGATGTCGGTCGCCACCGCGCGGAACGGCACACCCAGGCTGTCGAAGTTCGCGACCTCGGACGCGCGCATCGTGAGCGATGCGAGAAGAAAGCCGAGCTTTTGCCCCATGATGAGCCCGGTAGGGGTGATCAACCTCCCCCTCTTCATGCCGAGCTGAAGGTCCTTCAGATAGCGGCCGTCGTCCTCTTTTCTTCGATACGACACCTGCGTGCGCTCGGGGCGGTCGGTGAACATGTCTTCCCAGTTTATCGCCGCGAGGTTCTCCTCGATCTCAGCAGGACTCATCCCCGCGGCGTAGAGACCTCCGACGATCGCTCCGATGCTGGTACCCGCTATGAAGTCGATGGGGATCCGCTGCTCTTCGAGGACCTCGAGGGCCCCGATGTGGGCACAGCCGAGCGCCCCCCCGCCTTCGAGGACGAGTCCGATTCTTGGACGACCAGCCGTGGAGGGACCTGCATTCGCAAGTACCGCGATCGCGACAAGGAAAACGATCAGGCGGCGGAGATCGTTCATCCGGGAGATGGTACGACAAGCGGCCGCGGCGCTCCAAGCGGCCAGGCGGCGGGAGCGCGCCGGCGCGGCGAGGCTAGACCGGTTTGACTTTGGCTGAGAAGCCAGCCCGCGCGCCGCGAGGTCCGGCGCCCCCGGAACAATAGCCGGGCCGAGCGGATGCGCGTGGCGAGCTCTTCAGATCTACTCAAACTGGTTTAGCACGGACCCGGCGATCCGCCAGGACTCAGGGCAGGGTCTACGGGAGACGAATCGTGAAGGTCGTTCCCTCGCCCGGAGCGGACTCAAACGCGACGCTCCCCTGCAGAAATCGCTCCGTCAGGAGTTTCACGCTGTAGGTTCCGATCCCGCGGCCCCGACCCTGCTTCGTGCTGAAGGATCGCTGGAACATCTGCAGCCGGACCTCTTCGGGCATCGCGGTGTCGTTGTGGACCGCGAAAATGGGACCTTGATCGTTCGAGTAGGATAAGAGGACCGTCTGGCCCCTTTGGGACGCCTCGAGGGCGTTCTTGATCAGATTGCCGATGACGCGCCCCAATATGACCTCGTCCGAGCGGATCATCGTCTCCCCGATGATCACCGGCGGGGCGATCCGCTTCCCCTCGGCGACGGAGTGATGGCTGTAGAGGATGCAGAGACGGACGAGCAGCCGCGCCGCATCGAACTCGCGCATATCTACGGCCAGCTCGCCCCGCTCGGCGGCGGCGAGATCGCGTTGCGACATGATCTTTTCGACGAGTTGCTCGGACAGTCCCTGGGCGGTTCGACTGAGCTCGAGAGCCTCCTCGCCGTTCAACTCGGGCCACAGCTCCAGGATCCCCTTGAGGCCGCCGGCCGCGTTCAGAAGGTCGTGAAAGAAGATCCCCTCGAGGACGCGGCGGCGCTTCTCGTCCGTGATGTCGCGGACCGCGAAAACGGTGAAGGGTTCGCCCTGGATCACGATCGGGGTCGTGGACACGCGAAGATCCAGTGCCGAGGGGCCCTCGGCCGTTCTTCGCATGAGCCTGCACTCCTGAGTGTCGGCGAGCCGAGTCTCCTGGCAGGAGAGGATCGCGCGCACCGCACCGCATGCCCTGCAATAGAGACTCGTGCCGCAGCCGCCTTCTTCCTCGGCGGCGTGCTGGCAGGCAAGAGCCTCCCCGGGACGCATGCCGACCAGGTTCGCGCGATCTCTCCCCAGCAAGCTTGCGAGCTTGTCGTTCGCGAACACGATCTGCCGTTCTCCGTTGATCAGCATGGCCGGCTCCGGAAAACAGTCCATGAGGGTTTGCAGGACCGGCTCCGTGATCGCCTTCCGGTTCTGAGCGCGAACCTGGGCTATCGTGAGTCGATCCGGATCGGCGAAATGGGTCGTCAACGTGTGCGCGTTCATGGCCTGCCTCCTGAATCCCGTCGGCATGGACCGGGCAGGAGGAATATCGGCAGTCGGCGGACGCCGCTTCAGCGCGGTGGATCTAAACATGTCGGATCGGCCCCGCGGGACCGATCCGGCATGTCAATAGGCTAAAGATTTCGCCCGAATAGGGTTGTGCGCGGCTTGGGCTACTTCCCTGGAGCCTTGGGAGGGCTGGAGGGTTGCGCCGCACCCTTCCCCTCCAGCACGACCGCGAGGGAATCCAGATCGGCGCGGCCCTGTCCTTGAGCGCGGGCGGTTCGAGCCGCCTTGGCCAATCGGGGATCGGTCACGCCAACGCGGGCGGCTGTGTAGGCGATGTAAGCGAGGAGCTTCCCGTTCGTCGCCTGCTTCTCCGCGAGATCGCACATGTACGCCTTCCACTGCTCCGTCTGCCCCTTGGCCGACATCAGCTTGTGGAGTTCATGCACGGCCCCGCCCGCCGAGGAGGCCGTGGGGAACTGATCGAGGAGGAGCCGCCAGTATCCCTCCGCCTTCTCGGTGTTGAGCCGGACGAACGTGTAGTACCGAGTCATCAAGTTCACGACCTTCTCCGCCTGCATGGCGCGGTTCGCCGGATCGAGCTTCAAGATCCTGTTCATGAGCTCATCGGCATTCTGGTCCTGGAAGCGATTGAGCCGCCGCTCGAGAACCGGGAGAAGCAGGGGAAGCGAGTCGGGATGCGCGGCGAGCTCCTCCTCCATCGCGGGAAGGCGCTCGATTCCGTCCTTCAGCGGAAGAGCCTCGGCGAGGAAGGCCTGCTTGCCCCTCATGTATCCGACCACGCGGTCGACCTCCTTTCCGTCGGGCCGGATGAAGATCACGGCGGGCAGGCCCGTCACAGGGTAACGGGTCTGAAGGTACGACCCGTCGGGGCCTCCGTTGTCCACGTCGATCGGTATCAGCCCCTCGACCAACTCGGCCCCGGCCGGCGTCGACCAGACATCGGCGTCGAGCTGCGCGCATCCCCCGCAATGGGAGGAATGCACGTTGACGATGATCACCTTCCCGGTCTTGGATGCCTCTTCGATCGCCTGATCAACCGTGAGGTTTGCCCACGCCACACCCTCGGCGTGCGAATCGGCCGGTGCGAGCGCCGCAAACCCCGCGAGCCCTGCGACGAGGAACATCGATCCCGCACCGCGGACGAGGCCGCTTGTCGATGGCCGCATGGAGAGATTTCTCATGATTTACCTCACCGCCGGGAGCCGGCCGGAGGCCAGCCTTGGGCGGTTCTTGAACTCGGGCCTCTTTGCGGGGCTCTTGCGAAGGAGCCTCTGGATCTCCTCGATGCCGCGATCCATCTGCGGATCCCGCCCCGCGGCGTGATCTTGCGGCGTGATCTCGACCTCGATGTCGGGATCGGTGCCGTAGTTCTCGACCCCCCATCCGACATCCTTGAACCAGAAGGCAAACTCCGGTTGCGAGGTATAGGTTCCGTCGACCAGGGCGTGCCTTGGCCAGATTCCGACCACGCCTCCCCAGGTCCGCTTGCCGACCAGCGGCCCGAGCCCGTAGAGCTTGAAGCAGTGGCTGAAGATGTCGCCGTCGGAGCCGGCGTATTCGTCCGTCAGAGCGATCATCGCCCCCATCGGGGCATCGGTCGGATACGGCTCGGGCCTTCCCCAGCGATTCGCGTCGTAGCCGATCCGCTTCTGGACGAGTTTCCCGAGAAGCAGCTGTGAAACATTTCCGCCG
Organism: uncultured bacterium; assembly: GCA_964575675.1. Taxonomy (GTDB): domain Bacteria; phylum Eisenbacteria; class RBG-16-71-46; order CAIMUX01; family VGJL01; genus CAZNRY01. The sequence continues at coordinate 9,069 of CAZNRY010000103.1, read as the reverse complement.
CCGTTGTGCCGGACGTCGATGATGAGGCCGTCATAATCGACCTCGCTCAGGTAGTAGCGATGAAACTCCGAGAAGCCGAACGAACCCATGTCGGGGATGTGGACGTAACCGACGCGGCCGTTCGTGCGACGGTGGACCGCCTCGCGGTTCCGCTCGACCCAGTCCCGGTAGCGGAGGCCGTACTCCTCGCGGAGGGCCCTGACCGTGACGACGCGGATGCCTCCCTCGGTCGCGCGCTTGGCGCGCGCCTTCTTCCCCCCCTTCGGGGGCCGGACTTCGGGCGAACGCACCGTGAGCTGCACATCTTGTCCAGCGAGATTCACCAATCGTTCGTAGGGCGCCACGTCGCGCCCCACTTGCGCGCCCCCAACGGCAAGGATCTCGTCGCCCTCGCGGAGGTTTAGACCGGGCGCCGCGAGCGGAGAGTTCTTCTTCTCATCCCACGAGTCGCCGCGCGGGATTCGCACGACCTTCCAGGTTCCGGTCTTGCGGTCGAGGTTGAGATCGGCGCCAAGGGCGCCCTGGAGCCATGCCGGCTCGGGCCGGTAATCGCCGCCCATCTCGTAGCAGTGCGATGTTCCGAGCTCGCCCTGCATTTCCCAGATCAGGTCCGAAAACTCCGAGCGGCTTGCGACGCGATCGACGAGAGGGACGTGCCGCGCCAGGATCGCCTTCCAATCGATCCCGGCCATGTCGGGCGTCCAGTACTGGTCGCGCTGCAGCCTCCAGGCTTCGCGGAGCATCTGCCGCCACTCGTCTCCTGGGGTGACCGAAACCCGGATCCGTTCGATGTCGAGCCACCCTGATTCGCGCCCAGGCGCATCGGGCGCCGGTTTCTGATCGGCCTTGAACGTCGCGGGAACGATGCGGAGTCGATTGCCGGCGCGGATCCCCAGGACCTTCGCGTCCATCGACAGCGTGAAATCGGTGATCCTCTCGTGCACGGCTTCCGTCTTCATCGCATCGAAGTCGTACGATTCGATGCGCCCCTTGGCAGGCGGCTCGCCGAGGTCGAGCCAACCCGAGTCGAGGATCCCCTCGACGGGGAGAGACGAGAACAGCGCGCGGCCCCGGGCGCCGAGCACCCTTCCGTAGCGACCCTCAGGCACGGGGAAGGCGACGACCCGTCCCTCGATCCCGTCGAGATCGATCACGACCGGTTTCCGGCTCTTCTGCGCCCCCTCGCCCTTCTCCTTTGCCTCGCTTCTGGACGCGGCATCTCCGCCGGTCGAAGCGCCGGGGGCGCGGGGCGCGGAAGCAGTCAGTGAGAACGGCGAGACGACGTCCTTCCGCAGGGGAAGCAGACAGGGAACCGATCCCTTCGGGAAGCCCAAATCGAAATACAGGCTGTCCATGATCGGATCGAAGACGCGATGCGAGATGAAGTAGAGGTACTTCCCATCGGGATCGAACGACGGCCGCGCATCCCAGAAATCGGGCCGCGTGACCCGGGAGACCTGGCCTGATGCAGCATTGTAGAGGCAGATGCAGCTCGTCCGCCGTGAGCTCGGGTAGCCGTAGGCGAGCCATGCGCCGTCCGGGGACCAACAGACCCCGTCGATCCTCGAGAACGGGCTGTGCTCCACCGCGCTCCACTTGCCCGTCTTGAGATCGACGACGATCAGCTCCTGCCGCTGATTCGTGACCGCGATTCTCTCGGGCCCCGAGGGCGCGACGAGGATGTCGACCGGGCGGCCGAAGTCCCCATCGATCCGCTTGGGCTTCTCGGAACCGGCTATGGAGAAAACGATCAGTCCTTCCTCCCCCCCCTCGTCCGTGACGGCGACGATCCTCTTGCCGTCGGGGAGCCAGCGCGCGAGACGGCAGCGGACTCCTGATCCGCCGGACAACCGGGTTGCCGCGCCCTCCCACAGTCCCATCGTGTTGATGGTCCCTCGATTCACGGCGGCGATCGAGTGGCCGTTCGGGTGCAGATCGAATCCCTCGAGATGCTTCGCCGCCGGAACAAACTTTCGGTTTCTCTGCGGACGCGCGCTTGCGATACGGACGTCGAGCTTGACCGTCTCGTTCTTCTTGCAGTCAAAAACGTGCAAGTCGGCGCCGGCGTGATAGACGATCCTCGAGCCGTCCGTGGATGGGAAGCGGGCGTAAAAACCCTCGTGGTGCGTGTGGCGGCGCAGATCGCGGCCGGTCGGCGTGCACGAGTAGATGTTTCCGTAACCTTCGTGGTCGGAGAGGAAGTAGATCCTGCGGCCGATCCACATCGAACTCGCGAGATTTCCCGCGAGGCGGATCAGCGGCGCAAAGGCTCCGTCGCCGGTACGATCGATCCAGAGGGTGCCGGCCGTGCCACCGCGGTACCTCTTCCATCGCGCCGGATCGCCCGAGTTGCGTCCGATCACGACCCCGGGTCCATCGAGCTGCCGGGAGATCGAGCGCGACGGTCCCAATCGAAGGGACTTCGGCGACCCGCCGGCAATAGGGACGGAATGAAGGTGGAAGAAGCCCCGGAACGGCTGCCGCCAATCGCTCGCGAACAGGATCTCCTTTCCGTCCGGGCTCCATCCCGCGACAGCTGTCGCACCGCCGAGCCATGTCAGCCTGCGGGCGGGTCCGCCATCCTCGTCGATGATGTAGACGTCTAGCGGTCCCTCGTCTTTTCCGGTGAATGCGATCTTCGTCCCATCGGGGGAGAACGACGGGAAGGAGACGGTCCCGGGATTCGCCGTCAGTCGATGGGCGATTCCCCCTTGGACCGGGACGGACCAGAGGTCGTCTTCGCAAACGAAGACGATCGAATCACCGTGAATGGTGGGATGGCGATAGTAACCGACTTCGGATGGCATGCCTGAACCTCCTCTAGGGGCCCGATGCGCCGCGGATTCTGCCTGTGGAGTCATGACTCTGTTTGCCGGCGCACGCGATCGTCGAGCCTACTACAGATTCGGTGAATTGTTCCACACGGCCGCGCGACTTTGCGCCGGCGGACCGCTGTTCGACCCGGCGACGCGAAACGCGCCCCCGAACGACCCGCCAGGGCCCGCCGTGCGACCACCGGCCGTTGACCTTCCCTGCGGGCATCGCTACTCTCTCGTTGCCGCCGCTCCGGACGGCTGGGGTTAGCCTGATCCGGCGGGCGCGGGAGGCACGATGGACCGTTGGCCGCGGATCGCAGTCGCCGCTTCGATTCTTTCCTTCTGCATCGCTCCCCACGCAGGTTTCGCATCGGCCCCGTCCGAGTTCGACCGGGCCGCGCGTCTCGCAATGGCGGGCGACTACGAAGGCGCGTCCCGGGAGTACCGCTCTTTCCTCGATCGCGCCCCGAATGATCGCCTCTCTCCGATCGCGGCGATGGCCGTCGCGAACATCTACCTCGACGTGCTGGGAGATTCCGCGGAAGCCATTCCGTGGCTCGATCGCGTCGTAAAGAGCTACCCGGCAAGTTCGTGGGCGCCCGAGGCCGCGCGGGCGAAGGGGCGCTGCGAGGAATCGCAAAGGAAGTGGATGGCGGCCGGCGAGACGTACATGTTGGCGATCGATCTCGCCGCCGAGAACAAGGAAGACTTCTCGGACCAGTGGATGAACGACGTGACATTCTCCGCCGCGAACAGCTTCTTCACGGCCGGCGATCGTCCCAGGCAGATCGCCGCCTACCGGAAGGTCCTTGACGGATCTCCGCCCCCGGAGGTCGCGGCGACATCCCTCTTCAGGCTTGCCGAAAGCTTCGAGCAGGAAGGCGACGCCGAGACCGCCGCGGAAAGCTATGCGCGGATCGTCAGGGAACATCCCGGTTCCCCGCTTTTCGACGCCGCGATCCGGAAGCGTCCGGTGATCGAAAAGCACGCGAACCTCGATTGGGCGTCGTACGAGAAGTATGCCGAGGGCACGGCCTTGGTTCGGCGGCAGGATTTCGCCGGGGCATTGCGCAACACCGAGGAGATGCTCGCGAGCGAGATCGACCCCGCCCTGCGCGAGTGTCTCGACTATCGCAAGATCACGCTCGAGACCGCGCAGGCGGGCGACTACGGCGAAGGATGCCGGAGGCTGCGGGAGTACATCGACCAACATCCGACCGGACAGCGGACGGCGCTGGCAAGGCGAACCCTGGAGCAGAACTGGGGCCCGATCGCGGACCTGGAGACCGTGACGCGGGAGCACCCCGATGACGCGGAGGCTTGGGGCAATCTGGGAATGGCGTGCGTTCAGGCCCGCGCCGGAACGAAGGCGGTCGCCGCCCTCGAGAAGGCGGCCGCGCTCGATCCGCAGGATGCGCAGACGCACCTCGGCCTCGGGTACGCCTACTCGCTCGTCCGTAGAAATGATGAGGCCGCCAAGGCGTTCGAGTTCTACCTGCAGCAGAACCCGAACGACGAGAACGCGCTCAATTTGATCGGTTACAGCTATCTCGGCCTCGGCCAGGCGGACAAGGCGATCCCCTATTTCGAGCGCTACGCGAGGCTCGCCCCCGAGGACGCGAACTCCCACGACAGCCTGGGCGAAGGGTACCTGAACGCCGGCCGGCTGGAGGATGCGGCGAGGGAATACGAGCGGGCGCTCGCGCTCAACCCCACTTTCGCGAACTCTCAGTTCATGCTCGGCGGGGTCTACCAGCAGATGGGAAGTGCCGAGAAGGCGATCGAGGCCTACAGACGCTTCCTGGAGCTCTCCCCCGGCGGGCCCCAGGTGGACGAAGCCCGCAACGCAATCCAACAGCTTGCCAATCCGCGGCCCGAAGGAAAGGAATAGTGATCCAATGACAACCGATCTGACTCGGCGCGCGTTCCTGAAACGAACGGCTCTTTGCGGCGCGGGGATCGCCTTCGCTTCCGGCTCGGCCGCCGGGCGCCTTTTCAGCGCGGCCGGCCTCGATTTCTACAACCCGCCGATCGATCTCGCCGTTGCAACGGGAGACTCGCCCGCGAAGAACTGTCTCGCCGCCGTCGAGGCGCTCGGGGGCTTCGGCAAGTTCGTCCGGTCGGGCGACAAGGTCGTCGTCAAGCCCAATCCGATCGGGTCGAACCGTCCCGAGCGCGCGATCAACACGCATCCCGAGATGATCGAGGTCGTCGTCCGCGAATGCCTAGGCCTGGGGGCCAAGGAAGTCATCGTGTTAAGCAATGATGAAATCCGCTCCTTCAACGGCAACGGAACGACGGCGGCGGTCGAGCGGGCGGGCGGCTTCGTGAGGCCCGTCCAGGAGAAGTCGCAGTTTCGAGAAGTGCTCGTGCCGCGCGCGCGCCTTCTCAAGCGCGTGGAGATCGCATCCGACATCCTCGACGCCGACGTCTTCATCAACATGCCGATCGCGAAGCATCACCCGGGGTCGCGCATCACCGGCGCCATGAAAAACCCCATGGGCGCGAACTGGGAACGGCAATATTTTCACGCCACCGACCTGCACCCGTGCACCGCCGAGCTCACCAGCGCCGTGAAGCATTCCCTCGTCATCATGGACGCGAACCATGTCCTCCTGACGAACGGGCCGGTCGGGCCGGGGCAGGTGCTCAAGGCGAGGCAGGTGATTGCGGGAGTCGATCCGGTGGCCGTCGACTCGTACTCGACCCGCTACTGGAATCTCGAACCGGGCGCGATCGCCCACATCCGGACCGCCTACGAAATCGGCGTCGGGGAGATGAACCTAGATCGCATGCAGATCAAGGAGATCGCCGCCTAAGCGGCCGAACCGCCGGACGTATTCCCCGCCCCGCAGGAGGTTCCCATGTATCGACGAATCGAGGATTTCCTCGGCGCCTGGAAGCACGAAATCGCGGCCAGATGACGGTGTTGATGCGCCAGGCCGGGCTCGTCGTGCCGGGGGTCTACGGGCCCGCGCGCGAGGAGTGGGGCCAGTACAACATGCCGGCGCCGTGGTGAGGGAGCACAACATGAGTCTCCGCGCCCTGACCCGTCGAGGCCTCGCCGGGTGGCTCGTTCTTGTGCTCTTCCTCGCGCTCCTCGGTGCAATCCCGGAGGTAGCAATGGCCACTGACCCCAACGTCGCCAGCGGAACCAGCGGAACCGCCGGAAAGGCGGACGCGGCCGCCGTTCTGCTCCAGGCCGATTCGGATTTCGACCGCTCGGTCGCGGAAAAGGGCGTCGAGGCGTGGGTCTCGGCGTTTGCCGAGGATGGAATCATGTTCCGCGCAGGCGAGGTCGTCCGGGGTCATGCCAGGATCCGAGAGATGATGGCGCCCGCGTTCGCCACGCCGGGCTTCTCTCTGCGATGGAAACCCGTTCGCGCGGACATCGCGGCATCGGGCGATCTCGGCTACACGTACGGAACGTACGAAAGCGCATCCGTCGGGCCGGATGGCGCGCCGCAGATACGGACGGGCATGTACGTGACCATCTGGAAGAGGCAGCCCGACAATTCGTGGAAGGTCGCGGTGGACCTCGGAAGCGCAAGTCCGCCGCCGAAACCGTCGAACTAGACCAGTCCGATCAGACCGGAGAAGCTCGCCTCGCGCATCCGCTCGGTCCGGCTATTCTCCCGGGGGCGCCGAACCTCGCGGCGCGCGGGCTCGCTTCTCAGCCGAAGCAAACTGGTCTAGCCGGCGCCCGTCACCGCCTCAGAGCCGCCTCGAGATCTTCAGGCGTCGTCACCGGCGCCATGCAGGCGAAGTTGCTGCAGACGTAGGCCGCGGCCTTTCCGTCGACGGGCGTCTTTCCCTCCAGCCCGGCGAGCCCTACCGGCTCCCTTCCGTTCGCATGCAGCAGGACCGCATGGGGAAGGAAGAGCCGGTCGGCGACCCGCCGCAAAGCGCGCGTCTCATCGGCATCGCCTGGCCCGGCGAGCGCGATCTCCTGGGGCGATGCAGCGTGGAAATCCAAGGCGAGGAGCATCTGGCACGTCGCGGTCGGGATTGCGGCCATCGTCGGCGCGAGGGCGCGCAGTGTGCGTGTCCCATGATCGCCGAGCTCGGCGTCGCCCGTGATCCGCGCGAGCCGAAGGAGGGCCCAGGCGGCCATCCCGTTGCCCGAGGGGGTCGAGTTGTCCTCCGCATGACGGGTGCGCGCAATCAGGTCCCCGTGGCGCGGGCCAGTATCGTAGAAGCCTTCTCCGGAGGCGTCCCAGAACTCCCGGATCATCGCGCGAGCCAGATCCCCGGCCTGGATCAAACGACTCCCATCGCCCGACGCCTCGTAGAGGTCGATCAACGCGGAGAGGAGAAATGCATGATCCTCCAAGAAGCCGGGGATCTTGGCCTCGCGATCGATCCAGACGTGGAGCAGGTTTCCCTCTCCATCCCTGAGACGCGATAAAAGAAAGTCGGCCGTCTTCGAGGCCGCTTCAAGAAACCGCGGCTCGACGAGGACGCGCGATCCGCGCGCCAAGGCTGATACCGCGAGGCCGTTCCAATCGACGAGGATCTTCTCGTCCCTTCCGGGACGCGGGCGCGCCGCCCGCACGGCGAGCAGTCGTGATCTCGCCCCATCCAGACGCGGCGCGATCTCATCCCCGGGTATGTTCAGGATCGATGCGAGTTCCGAGTCGGACTTCAGTCGGCGAAGAATCGACCGCCCCTCGCAGTTCCCGATCTCGTCCACGTCGTATGCGCGAGAGAAGAGCTCGGCGGCTTCATCGCCGAGCGCAGCGCGGAGCTCGACCGGCGTCCAGGTATAGAACGCCCCTTCGCCTCCTGCATCATCCGCATCCTCGGAAGCGTAGAATCCGCCCTCCGGCCCCGCCATCTCGCGCACGATGTACTCGAGCGTCTCGCGGGCGACGCGCGCGTAGACGGCATCCTCCGTTACTTGGAGAGCCTCCAGATAAGCCATCGCCAGGAGGGCCTGGTCGTAGAGCATCTTCTCGAAGTGAGGAACGAGCCACATCGCGTCGGTCGAGTATCGGTGAAACCCACCGCCCACGTGGTCGTAAATGCCCCCCGCCGCCATGGAGTCGAGCGTCTTCCGCACGATTCCGAGAAGGGCGATGTCTCCCGTCCGCAGGTATTGCCGCAAGAGGAGGCGCAGCGCCTGGCTCTGCGGGAACTTCGGCGCGCCTCCGAATCCCCCGCGGGCAGGATCGTGGGATGAAGCGAGACGCGCCGCCGCGGCATCGAGCAGCCCCGGACCCAGCAGGACATCGCGCTGAGAGGACGCCCCGTAGCTGCGGATCCGCTCGGTGATCTCCGCCGCGCTCTTCTCCACGTCCTCGCGGCGGGTCCGGTACGCCTCGGCCACCGCGCTCAAGAGGCGCGGGAAACCGGGCATCCCCCGCCGATCCTCGGGGGGATAGTAGGTTCCCCCGTGGAACGGCTTCAGGTCCGGCGTCAGGAACACGCTCATCGGCCAGCCGCCGCTTCCGCTGATCAACTGGACGGCCGTCATGTAGATCCGGTCGAGATCCGGGCGCTCTTCTCGATCGACCTTGATGTTGATGAAGAGCTCATTCATCAGGCGGGCGATCTCGGGGTTCTCGAACGACTCACTTTCCATCACGTGGCACCAGTGGCAGGCCGAGTAGCCGATCGAGAGGAAGATCGGCCGGTCCTCCGCGCGGGCGCGCTCGAGCGCCTCGGGCCCCCACGGATACCAGTCCACGGGATTCAGCGCGTGTTGCCGCAGGTACGGGCTGCCCTCGCGGGCCAGGCGATTCGGCTCCGAGTCGGATGGCATGCTGCTCCTCTCGCCGCGAAGCGCGGACCAATGACCGTACCATGGTTCGCCCGCGGGACGAGCGCATGATGTATCCTCTGGGCGGGCCGATCGGGCCCGCCTTCTCGGAGGACCAGGAGCGGATGCCGGCGAACCTATCCCCTCAATACCAGGCCGCGGAGGAGCGGTACCGCGCGGCGGAATCGATCGAGGAGAAGATCGAAGCCCTGCGCGACATGCTCGCGACGATCCCGAAGCACAAGGGGACCGAGAAGCTTCAAGCCGACATCAAGCGCCGCCTCTCGAAGGCGATCGAAGATCAGGAGCACGGCAAGAAGGCCGGCGGACGGCGCCACGATCCGGGACACATCCCGCGCGAGGGGGCCGGCCAGATCGCCTTGATCGGTCCCCCGAATGCCGGGAAGTCCTCGATCCTCGCCTGCCGCAGCCACGCGCATCCGGAGATCGCGGAGTATCCCTTCACGACACACGCACCCCTCCCCGGGATGA
>CAZNRY010000102.1:0-14402 GCA_964575675.1 uncultured bacterium | reverse complement strand
CGGAACCCCGTGGTCGGCGTGGCCGCGATCATCTTCGAGCGCGAGGTCGCGCAGCTCCTGGGTCCCGATGCCATCCTCGCCGCGACCTGCCTGCCGGCAGACCCGGCCGCCTCACGCGTCCTGATGGTGCGGCGCGCCGCCACCTACAAGGGGACCTACTGCTTCCCCTGCGGCTACGTTGAGTTCGATGAGGATGCGCGGGAGGCGATCCGCCGCGAGGCCGCGGAGGAGACCGGGCTTTCGATCGAGCCCGGATCGGTCTTCGCCGTCCACTCGAACTTCCACGACCCGGACATGCAGAGCGTGGGGATCTGGTTTCACGCCCGGCCGGTCGGCGGAACGATCAGGCCCGGCGATGACGCCGACGCCCTGACCTTCGTCCGTCCCGGCGAACCCGCGGTCCCTCTCGCCTTCCCGACCGATGCGCTCGTGTTGGCCGAACTCGTCCGTCGCGCGCCCGCCTGATCGCCGCCGCACGGTCGCGATCGGCGCGGATCATGCGCCGGGCTCCGTCAGTCTGGACACCGCGCGCCTCAGTCGATACCGTAAGCGAGTCTGATCCCCCGGGGGCGGATGGGGTTTGATCGAGAACGCCCCGCGACATTTTCGGCGCGGGGAAATGCCGTGTAACAGCCAGGGATCGAGGGAGATCGATGCCGCGCAACATCTTCGTGTCGCGCAAGCGCAGGGGAGATCACATCCGCAGGGTCGGGATCGTATTCGCCGGAGGCCCTGCGCCGGCCGCCAATGCCGTGATCAGCTCGGCGGCGGTGAGCTTCCTCGATGACGGACGCGAGGTCGTCGGATTCAAGCACGGCTACGAGAACCTCCAGATCTACGACCCCGTTACCCATCCCTTGATCGCCGATGAGCACTACCTCGAGCTGACCCAGAAGGACGTCACGGGCAGCCGCAACTCCCAGGGGATCCTGATCGGGACCTCGCGCGCCAACCCGGGCAAGGGGATCAACCGGCCGGAGGATCTCGACGACCCGGTAAAAATCGCTCGACTGCAAAACGTCTACTCGGCCTTCCTCGATCTCCGGATCGACGCGCTCATCTCGATCGGCGGCGACGACACGCTGAAAACCGCGAACTTCCTCTACGAGTACCAGAAGCGCCTCCCGCCCGGAGCGAAGAGAATTCAGGTCGTCCACCTGCCCAAGACGATCGACAACGACTACCAGGGAATCGATTTCACATTCGGGTACTTCACCGCGGTCGACTTCCTCGCCAAGGAGATGAAGAACCTGCGCGCGGATGCGGAAGCGGGGCGCGTGTACTACATCGCCGAGTGCATGGGCCGCAAGGCCGGTTGGCTCTCCTACGGCGTCGGGATTGCCGGCGAGGCGAACATGGTCTTCTCGGTCGAGGACGTGGACGAGGAGATGACCTTCGAGGACGAGGTCGTCCACCCCGAGACGGGCGCGGTGCGGAAGGAGCGCCGGCTGCGGATCGAGTCGCTCGTGGACCAAATCGTGAACCTGATCCTGATCCGCGAGAAGCGCGAGAAGAAGTTCTTCGGGACGGTCGTTCTTGCCGAGGGGCTCGCGGAGCTCTTCCCCGAGAAATACATCCGGGCGATTCCCAAAGACGAGCACGGCAACATTTCGATCGGCAAGATCGACATCGGCAAGGAGATCGCACGGCTCGTCTCGGAGGAATACCGGCGCCGGACGGACAAGGAGAAGAAGGTGATCGGGCTTCAGCTCGGCTACGAGTCGCGCTGCGCCCCGCCGCACGCATTCGATGTCATGCTCGGCAGCCAGCTCGGGATCGGGGCCTACCGCGCCTTGGTCGAGGAGAACCTCGACGGACACATGGTGAGCGCGACCGGGCAGCTCGATCTCACGTATGTTCCGTTCGGCCAGCTCGTGAACCCCCAAACGCTGAGGACGGAGGTCCGTTTCATCCGTCCGGGATCGGATTTCCACCTGCTCGCGCGCTTCCTCGAAAGCCGGACGGAGGTGCGGGAGGAATAGGTCACCCCGCGAGCAGCTTCTCCGATCCGATCGTCGCTTCCGCCTTCGACCGGGCCGCAAGGCCGGCCACGAATGAGGATCTCGCAGCCGATGACTTCTTCGAACCGGGAGAGAGAAACCCACGCCGCGGCGCTACGCCGCGTGCCGTTTCTGCGCGAGCTCGATGCGCGCTCCTTGAACGACCTCGCCGACGCGAGCAGGGTCCTGATCGCCGGAAAGGGAGAGGACGTCTTCCTGGAAGGCGAGGCCTGCCGCGGCATGTTCCTCGTGCTCTCGGGAAGCATGAAGATCTATCGGGCGGCGTCCTCCGGCCGCGAGCAAATCATCGCCCTCGAGTCGACCGGCGGCGTGATCGCCGAGCTCCCGCTCCTGGACGGTCAGGCGTACCCCGCATCCTGCGCGGCGATGGAGGAGAGCCGGCTCCTTCTCGTCCCGCGGCCGGCGTTCGAGGAGATGCTCCGCCGGAAGCCCGAACTCGCCCTCGGCGTCCTGCGGGTCTTGGGTGAGCGCCTCCGCCACCTCGTCGCGCTCGTCGATGAACTGTCTCTTCTCGAGGTCCCGCAGCGGCTCGCCAAGTACCTGCTCGATGTGCGCGAAAAGCGGGGCGCCGAGTTCACGTTGAACCTTTCCAACCAGGAAATCGCGAGCCGCCTCGGCACGGTGCGGGAGATCGTCTCGCGCAACCTCCATCGCCTCGAGCAGCAGGGCGCGATCGCGATCGAAGGACGCAAGATACGCATCCTCGACGAGCGGGCCCTCCGTGACTTGATCGATCTGTGAGCCGGCGCGACTGGAAGGGCCTTGTCCCGCACGAGCACGGATCGTGGGCGTACCTGCTGGGGCCGCAGGCAGCCGCCCTGATCGCCGTGCGAACGGCGGCCGCGCCGCTCCTCTGGTTCGCAGGATCGATTCTCCTCTTCTGCGCGTTCCAGGCTTTCGCGGCCGCGTTGCGCCGCAGGGAAGCCTGGAGCGCATCGGGGACGATCGTCGGCGTTGCGGGGCTCATCCTGATCCTCGCCGCGGCCCGCGGTCTTCCGGCCGCACTGCTCTCGATTCTCCCCGGCGGCATCACGGCCGCTCTCGGACTCTTCTGGCGGCGCGGCAGGTTGGGGCGCAAGGCCGTCCTCGAGGTCTCGGGGATCGCTTCCCTTTCACTTCATGGAGGAGCGGGCGTCCTTCTCGAGGGAGGGAGTTTGCCGGCCGCGGCGATCCTCGTGGCCTCTTCGACGACCTACTTCCTCCTGAGCCTGATCTGGGTCCGCGTTCGGCTCGGCGCCGAAATCCCGGGGCGCGCGCCCCTGCTTCCCGGCGGGTGGAACATCCCCGCGAGCCTTCTGCTCCTCACGGGCTCCGCAGTGGCGGGGATAATGATCGGCGGGTCCCTCGTCGGCTTCCTTCCCGGGATCTACATCGGGCGGTTGTTGCTGCCGATTCCCCGGCGCGCCGATGGACGGCTCCGGATCCCCCGGCTCGGCGTGCAGGAAGCGATCGCGGCCGCGATCTTCGCGGCCGGTCTGGGGCTCTATCTACCCAGCTGAGGCGCTCCCGCCGGATGTCCGCCCGCGCGGCCGAGGCTCGAGCCAGGCGTCCCATGCCTCGATGATCGCCAGCGCATCGCCCTCGTCGTAGCCCGCAAGCTCGAGGACGACCCTCTGCGCGAGCCTGTCGTCCCGCAGCGGATCGAGGTCGTCCATGCGCGCGAGCCTACTATGCTCCAGGAAAACAGAGGGAAGCGGGAACTCCTCGATGTCCCTGCGCAGAAGTGGGACGTTTCCCCCGGACAGTGCGGCGGCCCCGCGCCGCGCGCGATGGACCATCGAGAACCAGGCGCTATTCAAGAGGATCGTAAGCCGCCGAAGAGAAATGCTTCCGGCTCCCTCTACGATCCGCGGCAGGACGAGAAATGTCCCGACGGACCCGGCGCAATCACCCGTGGCATCTTCCCGCGCCCTCAGAACGCGGGACAATCCGCAGACGATCGTCTTCGGCGAGTCGTACAGACTCCGCCTGGCGGGGCGCAGGCATCGCGCGTCGCACGGCAGGATCGGGCGGCAGAACGTCGTTCCGAGGTAGCGTGAGGGGCGATCACCCCATCGGTCGCCGTAGCGCGCGATCGAGCCGCTGGTCAGAAAGCGCCATCCGTCGCCCCCTTCTCCGAGCTCGCGGGCGATCCGATAGGCCTCTTCAACGGTAGATCCGGATCGGACGGTGCACGATTCTCCGAGTAGGGGATGTGTTCGGGCGATCGCCTCGATCCGGGCGGCCAGCGGATCGAGTAGGACACCCCATGAGTCGTCTCGCAAGAGATCGCGCGCGACGGTGCGAGGTTCGCGTCTGCCAGCGGGCTGGGCCGCGGCGCGCACCTGCTGCGTTTGATTCCCGTCTCCCGTCTCCACATCGGCAATCCGAACCGCTCCGCTCCGAGCTCCTCTCTCCGCGATCCATCCAACCATTGCAACCGCGACCTCCGCGCACGGCAGGTCCCTCGGGAAGCGCAAGACGCGCGTGATCGGCGCCTCCCGCTTGGACCAGCTTCGCAGCCACGTCGCATAGCGCGCAGCGAGCAGTGCCCGCGGAACGAGGAAGGCGATCCGCCCCCCCGGGGAGAGCAACTCACCTGCCAAGCGGACGAAGAGAACACTCCGGTCGTATGGGCCGCGTGCGACATCCGAAAAACGCCGCGCCATCGCTTCCTTGGCCGCACGCGACAGGGCGGTTCGCTTCTCGATCGCATTGCCGAAGGGCGGGTTGCCGCAGACGAGGTCGAATCCTCTGGTGGATCCTGATTCCTCCCGCTTGCCGGACGACGCGGCATCCATCTCGAGCGCGTCGCCGAGCCGGACTCGCTCGGAGATGACGGATGGGTCTCTCTCGGCGCCTGTCATCCATAGGGCCAGCCGCGTCGATGCCACTGCCATCGGGTCGCGATCCATGCCGAAGAGCGCGACACCGGGACCGTAGAGATCGCGGGCGGCGAGGAGAAAAACCCCGGCTCCCACGGCGGGATCGATGACGGAGGCGGGCGTCCAGCCGTCGTGCGATGCCTCGGCGAGGAGAGCGCGCGCCGCACTTCGCGGGGTCAGAAAGAGCCCGGCGCCCTTTCGGTCGGGGTGCGCAGCGACCCACCACTCGATCAACGCATCGAGGGATTGGGCCGAGGCGGAAGATCTCTTCTCGAGCGATGCGCTCGGCGTGCTCGAAAGATCGGCGCTCTTCTCGTCGTCGGCCGGCAGCCCTTCGGCAAGCAGCGAAGCCGGGAAATCGACCCCGGCCGCACGGCAGAACTGCGGGGCGAGCCCACGGAGAATCTGAAGGGCGGAGAGACTGTGCGACACGGCTGCATCCATCTTGGAATGGATGCTAGCTTCGAGCAGTGCGCCGCGCCACAGGGTAGTGACGCGGCGCACCCGATCCTCTCGAGCTTCGATCGACAGCCGCCCGAGTCGTGATCTACTTCAGAACGATCAGCTTCTCGCTTCGACTCCCCTCGCGGGTGGTCAGCCTGGCGAAGTACACACCGCTCCCGACCGGTGCCCCATCATCGGTGCATCCGCTCCAGACACGCATGTGCGGACCGGGCGTCAGAATCCCGCCGACCAACCCCGCTACCCGACGGCCGGCGAGATCGAAGATCTCGAGTCGGACCGGCCCCGACGCGCCAACCGCCGAGAGCGCGAAGCTGATCTCGGTCCGCGGATGGAACGGGTTCGGGCGGACGCCGTCGATCCGCGAAGCGAAGACTGGCGCCTGCCCGACGGTCACGTCAGCAGGCACGGGCGGCTCGAGCCAGGTCAGGATCCTATCGAGGACGGTCTTCGTGTTGTTGGGGTCCGCCGCGCTCTCGCTGATTGCATTGAACGCGCTCGCCATGAAGACCGACCTGGCCCCTCCCGCCATCGTGTTGCGGATCGTCGTGCGCGACCCGTCGGGGGCGAGGAAATCGGTCGACGCTGTCGCGCCGGGAATCGCGTCGTCCCCTCTCTTCCAGGCCGCGTAGGTGAACGACAGCGGAAGCGAGATCCCGTCGCCGATCACATCCCCGGCGACGCCATCCATCTGCGCATACCCCTTGTCCAGGGTCCACGAGGCCACGCCGAGATAGTCGGAGACGAATGTGTTCGACACGCCGCCGAGCTGGTTCAGGAACGATTGACTCGCAAGGAAGAGCCTCCCGCCTTGATCCATGTAGGTCATGAGCGCGGTCATGTCGCCCGAAGTCAGAACGGCTTCGGTCCGCCAGGCCGTGTGCCAGATCACATAGTCGTGCCCGGTCATGTAAGCCAACGCGGGCCCCTGGCCCAGGTGAACGCCTGACACGTCCCATTTCTCGAACAGGTACCCGAGACCGTTCAGGGCGTTCTCCAGCGGCAGCTCATACTGGAAGGTCGAGTCGTCGTCAACGAGCAGAATTGCGTAGCTCCCGTTGTAGACGCGCAGCGATGACGACTTCTGGAGAAGGGTGTGCGTCGAGGTCGCCCGGAAGGCTCCGTTACGCACATCCATCGTGCCATCCGTGCGGATGCGGATCTGGATGTCGCTCGTCTCCGCTGGCCCAAGAACGACATCGGTCGCTCCCGTAAGCACAGTCGGATCGCCGTCGATGAAGTACTCGGTCGCCCAACTCCCGAAATCGATCGAGGGATCGACCGTGAATGTGTCGATCACCGTTCCGGTATTCGTCAGGGTGGCGTCAAAAAACGCCGCGCCGTTGCCGGCAGGAACGGAAGCGACGGCGCGGTCGGTGCTCATCGCGAAGCCGGAGATCGCCGTGAGCATTGCGCCTTGGTAGATCTCCTTCGTCGTGGTCTTCTGCAGATAGGCGACGACGTGCAGTTGATCGGCATTCCACGCGGGATTCAGAGCGACCGTCGTGGACACATTGACCTCGTCCCCTTGGTTCGTGAGGGTGATGTTCTGGTCATAGATCGACCGCGTGTTGTGCTGCCAGAGCGAAACGCCGCCGTAGCCGCAGCACCAGGTGACGTTGTCCTCGTACACCAGGAGGGTCGCTCGAAGACTCGAGAGGGCCACCGCGTCGACGAGCTTGAACTTCGCATTCATCACGATGCTGTTGCCCCCCGCGAAATCGAAGCTGCCCGTGATCTCGATAGGGCTCAGGCCACCGGTTTGCGCAATCCGCGTGTTGATGTCGTTGCGGTAGATGGTTTCCATCGACGCGCATCCGGCCGGCATCGGATAGCCGCCAACCTCATCGATGACCCCGTCGATCCAGACCGTCGGGTACCCGGGGACGGCGTACCATGCCTCGCGCGCCGTCGTGGCGGGAATCGTCATCGGGTCGGACGGGGAGCAGTGGTTCTCGAAGTGGATCATCTCATCGTAGCCGAGCTCATTCTGGAGGTTGTTCAGCCCGCACCGGGCTGAAGGGCAGTACGTTCACCAAGTGGCCCCGTACTCCTCGATCACGATGACCTTGGGAACGCTTCCCAAAGCAGCCGGAACCACCAACGCTCCGAAGCACAGAAACGCCGCGCAAAAAACCGCCAGCTTCTTGAGCATCTTTCCTCCCCTCGCCTCACGATGTGACGCCAACGTCCCGCCGGCCATGGAGAGCCGGGGCAAAGCGAACCTATTCCATTATAACGGATTGTCGCCCTTCCTCAAAGCGCGCCGAACGGGCTCCGCGGGGGACAGGTGACTTGCGGACCTGCGGCAATCCCATGAACTTGAGGGGGTTGCCCGTCCCTGGTACGCTCCGCCCATCATGAAATCGGACGAGCAAGCGGAATCGGGTCCGCCCCAATCCGCCGTGAGCTCCGGGCCGCTCCGCCCCCCCCTCACCGATAAGCAGCGGCTCAGGGCGGGGCTCATCCTGCTCTTCGCGCTCGCCGTGCTTCCGCACCTGAACGCGCTGCGCGGCGCTTTCGTCTTCGATGATGTCGGTCTGATCGTGCGGCATCCGGCGGTTCAGGGGCCTTTTCGACTCTGGACGATCCTGACGGCCGACTACTGGGCCTCCGTGAAGGAGGCGCTGCTCTGGCGTCCCGTCACGACCCTCAGTTTTGCCCTCGATCACCTGATCGCCGGGCAATCGCCCTTTTGGCCGCATCTCGTGAACGTTCTGCTGCACGCAACGGTGACGATCCTCTGGGCGGGCCTGATCCGCCGGATCACGCGGCGCGACGCTCTTGCCTTGGTCGCGGGACTCCTCTTCGCCGTTCACCCGCTTCACACGGAGGCCGTGACGTGGATCTCCGGCCGGGCGGAGCTCCTCGCCGCCGGGTTCTCACTCGCCGCGGTCCATCTCGCCCTCTCCGGATCGGGTCGCTTGCGATGGCTTAGCCTGTTCGCCGTGCTCCTCGCGGTCGGATCGAAAGAGAGCGCGACGGTCTTGCCGGTCCTCCTGCTCTACCTGACTTGGGTCATGGAAACGCGGCGCATGAGGGCGCGGTCTGCGGAAAGCGTCTCGGCCACGCCCCCGCCGATCGCGATCGGTCTCGCGGCGATCGTCCCCATCCTCATCTACCTCGTGGGCCGGCGCT
This sequence comes from uncultured bacterium, assembly GCA_964575675.1. Classification (GTDB taxonomy): domain Bacteria; phylum Eisenbacteria; class RBG-16-71-46; order CAIMUX01; family VGJL01; genus CAZNRY01. The sequence continues at coordinate 5,917 of CAZNRY010000102.1, read as the reverse complement.
TCGTTCTGGGGACATGGCTCGGCCCGCATCCGCAACTCTCCGACAACCCCATGGTGGGAAGCGGCATCCTCACCCGCCTCCCGACCGTGCTCGACACGGCAGGCCGCTCGATCGGCATCCTCTTCTGGCCGGCCCGGCTATCGCTCGATTACTCGGCGCCCGTCCTGACCCTCGTCCGCGGCGTGACGCCCTTCCTCGCTCTGGGCCTGATGGGCACCGCCGGCCTGATCTACCTCGCGTTGCGTTGGCGGCACCTGCCTCAGGGTTGGGGCGCGGGATTCGCGATCCTGACCTTTGCGCTCACATCCAACCTGCTCTACGTGATCGGGACGATCTTCGGGGAACGGCTCCTCTACCTTCCTTCCGCCGGACTCCTGCTCGTCGTGACGGCGGGTGGGTTCATAGCGGCCGAGCGCCTGCCGCGCGCTCGGCGAGGGCTACAGGCGCTGCTCCTCGTTGCCCTGCTCGCCGGTTCCGTCCGTACCTGGATCCGCAACGAAGACTTCCGCAGCGAGTCGGTCCTCTACCGAGCCGAGGTGCGGAATCAGCCTCTGAGCCCCAAGATGAGGTACAACAGCGCGGTCCTGGCGAGCATCGAGGGCCGCCATGAGGACGCGGTGAACGAGGCCAAGGAGGCGATCCGCCTCGATCCGACGAGCCGCGGCCCGCGCGAGACCCTCGCGGCGTCGCTCGAGAAGCTGGGACGGACGAGGGAGGCGATCGATTTCCTCGCCTACGTGGTGAAGACCGACCCGGAGGACTTCAGGGCGCGCCGGACGCTGGTTCGCCTCTTCGACGAGTCGGGGCAATCGGCGCGGGGAGATTCTCTGGTCTTGGCGGGACTTTCACAGGCCTCCGACAACCCTCAGACGGTCGCCATCGCCGCGCGCCGCGCGCAGGACCGCGGCGACATCGGCCGTGCGATCGGTCTCTGGCGCACGGTCCTTATGCAGATTCCGGACGACCCGGAAGCGACGCTCTCGACCGGCTACTGTCTGCTCCGGGTGGGCGATACGGCAGGTGCGCGCGGAGCTTACGAAAGGGCCCTGCGGCGGGCGCCGGGATGGCCGGACGCGGCGAACGGCCTTGCGTGGACGCTGCTGGAATCCGGCGGGGCGCCATCGGAAGCGGCCGACTTGGCCGCGATGGCCGTGCGCGGCTCTCCGGTTGCGCCGTTCTACGACACCCTCGCCCGCGCCCTCCTTGCGGATGGCAAGTGCGGCGAGGCGCGAGCGGCCGCGAGCAAGGCGATCTCTCTTGACCCCGCGAATGCCGGGTACCATGGCCGTCTCGCGGAGATCGAGGAGCGCTGCCGGTAGGTCGGGGTCGCCAAGGAGGTCGAATTGAAGGTAGTCGAACATCTCGCCAGGGCCAATCGGCCCCTGATCAGCTTCGAGATCATTCCGCCGCTGCGGGGAGGAAGCCTTCCTGAGCTCCTAGCGTTGATCGAGGACCTGGTCGTTTACCACCCTCCCTTCATCGACATAACGAGCCACGCCGCCGAGGTGCTCTACCAGGAGACTCCGCAGGGAATCGAGAAGAGGGTCAGACGGAAGCGGCCGGGCACACTTGGCGTCTGCGCTTTGATTCAGAACAAGTACGGCGTGGATGCTGTGCCGCACGTATTGTGCAAAGGCTTCACCCGTGAGGAGACAGAAGATTTCCTGATCGAGTTACGGTACCTCGGCATCGACAACGTTCTGGTAGTGCGCGGGGATGACAGCGACTACAAGAAACCACTCCAGGCGGGACGAAGCGTAAACCGCCATGGTTCGGATCTGGTGGCGCAAATTGCGGCGATGAACCAGGGCCGGTACCTCGTAGCTGACCTGCTGGACGCACATCCTTCCGATTTCTCCATCGGCGTCGGCGGCTATCCCGAGAAGCACGTCGAAGCGCCGAATCTCGTGTCCGACATCCGCCACCTGAAAGCGAAGGTCGATTCCGGAGCCGATTACGTGGTCACGCAGATGTTCTTCGAGAACGCGCACTACTTCCGTTTCGTCGAACTCTGCAGGCAGGAGGGGATCGAGGTGCCGATCATCCCCGGCCTCAAGGTCCTTTCCTCGCGTTCGCAGCTCACCTCGATCCCGCGCAACTTCTACGTGGAGATTCCATCCGGGCTCGCGGACGCGGTTTCATCGGCGTCCGACGACCAGGTTCTGGACGTCGGCGTCGAGTGGACCCTACGCCAAGTCGAAGACCTCCTCGCGCGCGGCGTTCCCGCGCTCCACTTCTTCGTCGTGTACGGCGCGGGACCGATCCGGCGGCTGATGGACAAGCTCAAGATATGACGGATTCCAATCCGCAGCCGGGGGCGGATCGGGAGGCACGGGGCGCCGCCCTTATCGCCATGCTGGACGATCGAGTCGCGGTTCTCGACGGCGCTACCGGCACGGCCCTTCAGGCGGCGGGACTCACGGCGGCCGATTTCGGAGGCCCCGATCTTGAGGGGTGTAACGAGCACCTCTGCCGGACGCGGCCGGACATCGTGCGCGGCATCTCCGAACGATACCTCGCGGCGGGAGCCGACATCGTCGAGACGAACTCCTTCGGTTCGACCCCGCTCGTGCTCGCGGAATACGGACTGGCTGAATCGGCGTTCGATCTGTCGCGGCTTGCTGCCTCGCTCGCCCGCGAGGCGTGTGAGAAGTTCTCCATCCCGGGGCGACTGCGTTTCGTCTGCGGGGCGATGGGTCCCACGACCAAGGCGATCTCCGTTACGGGCGGTGTGACGTTCCCCGACCTGGTCGGCCACTTCCGCGTTCAGGCCCTAGGGCTTATGGCGGGCGGAGCGGACTACCTGCTCCTCGAGACCTGCCAGGATACCCGGAACGTGAAAGCGGGCCTGATCGCAATCGAGGAGGCTTTCACGCGTGCCGGGTGGCGCTTGCCGGTCGCAGTGTCGGTGACGATCGAGGCGTCCGGAACCATGCTCGCCGGGCAGGACGCCGAGGCCTTGGCCGTCTCGCTGCTCCATGCAGACCTGCTCTACGTGGGCCTCAACTGCGCGACGGGTCCGGCGCTGATGACGGATCATCTACGCACCTTGTCCGCACTGTCCCGGACGCGAATCGCTTGTGTGCCGAACGCAGGACTGCCCGACGAAGAGGGGCGCTACCATGAGGGCCCCTCGGCCTTCCGGGAGGTCTTCACCCGATTCTTAGCCGAAGGATGGATGAACCTGGTCGGGGGATGTTGCGGAGCGACCGATGAACACGTCGCTGTTCTCGCAGAGCTGGTTCGGGGCAGGAGGCCGCGTCCGATTCCCCATCATCAGCGGTCGTTCGTCTCGGGGATCGAGGCGGTGGAGCTGACGGCTGACAACCGCCCCCTCCTGATCGGAGAACGGACAAACGTACTCGGGTCCCGCAAGTTCAAGGAGGCGATCAGCGCCGGAGATTTCGAGGGGGCCGGGGAGATCGGGCGGGCCCAAGTCCGATCGGGGGCGCAGATCCTGGACGTCTGCGTCCAGGACCCCGACCGCGATGAGCTCGCCGACATGGACCGCCTTCTCGAGCGGCTCGTCCGCATGGTCAAGACCCCTCTGATGATCGACTCGACCGATGCACGACTCATGGAATCGGCGCTCACATGGTGCCAGGGCAAGTCGATCTTGAACTCGATCAACCTGGAGGACGGCTTGACCCGCTTCGAGCGTGTGATTCCACTTGGACGCAAGCTCGGCGCGGCTTTTGTCGTCGGCCTGATCGACGAGCAGGGAATGGCAGTCTCCCTGGAACGCAAGCTCGAGGTCGCGCGGCGGAGTTATCGCCTCCTCACGGAGGAGTTCGGCGTACCCCCCGAGGACATCTGGTGGGACCCGCTCGTTTTCCCCTGCGCGACGGGCGACGTGAACTACCTGGGCTCAGCAGGCCTCACGATCGCCGGGGTGCGGGCGGTCAAGGCGGAGTTCCCTCTGACGAAGACCGTCCTCGGCATCTCGAACGTCAGCTTCGGCCTGCCTGCGGCCGGCCGGGAGGTGTTGAACTCGGTCTTTCTCTATCACGCCTCCCAGGCGGGGCTGGATGCGGCGATCGTCAACAGCGAACGGCTCGCACGATTCGCGGAGATCCCCGAGGACGAGCGAGCGCTCGCCGAGGCGCTGATCTTCCTCACCCCCGGGAACAAGGAGGCGGGGGAAATTGCGGTTGCGGCGTTCGCCGATCGATTCCGGGGGCAAAGCTCGAGGGGTTCCGGGACGCCCCGCGCCGCGCTCCCCCTCGACGAACGGCTGTCCCGGGCGATCGTCGAGGGAACCAAGGTCGGCCTGGAGGACGATCTGGCGGCGGCTCTGACCGAATCGCGCTACGCCGATCCGCTGGCGATCATCAACGGTCCGTTGATGCGGGGCATGGAGGAGGTCGGCAGGCTCTTCAACGACAATCGCCTCATCATCGCGGAGGTGCTCCAGTCGGCCGAGGCAATGAAGGCCGCCGTCTCTTTCCTCGAGCGGCGCATGGTGAAAGCGGAAGGAACCTCCCGCGGAAGGGTGCTGCTCGCCACCGTCAAGGGAGACGTTCACGACATCGGCAAGAACTTGATCGAGATCATCCTCTCGAACAACGGCTTCTCCGTGATCAATCTGGGGATCAAGGTATCCTCGGAGCAGCTGATCCAGGCGGCCGCGGCGCACCGGCCGGATGTGATCGGCCTCTCCGGCCTCCTCGTCAAGAGCGCCCAGCAGATGGTGGCGACCGCGACCGATCTGACGGCCGTCGGAATCGATACACCTCTGCTGGTGGGAGGGGCAGCCCTGACCCGCAGGTTCACCCACCGGAAGATCGCCCCCTCCTACCGTGGCCTCTGCACGTACGGCCGCGACGCAATGCACGGACTGAAACTGGTCGAGCGATTGCTCGATCCGCGGGAACGTCCGGCCTTGGAAGAAGAGATCCGCCGTCTGAGCGACGAGGACCGCGCGGAGAGTGCCAAGGAGAAGAGAGGGGAGGAGTCGCCGGGCGGACCGTGGCGCTCTGCGGTCCGGCGCGATATCCCCGTGCCGCGCCCCCCTGACCTCGATCGCCACGTCGTGACCCTCGACCTCGACGAGGTGTGGGCCGAAGTGAATCCACAGATGCTCTTCGGCAAGCACCTGGGTCTCAGGGGGGTGATCCGGAAGCTCGCCGAAGAAGGGGATCCGAAGTACCGCAAGTTCGCGGCCGTGGTCGACGAGCTGAAGGCGCTCGGCAGGAACGGCGCGATGACGGCGCGCGCCGTCTGGCGGTTCTTCCCCGCCGAGGCAGAGGGGAATCGATTGCGACTGGTCCATCCGGACTCGGGCGGCGTGATGGCCGTTTGGGATCTGCCCCGCCAGATCGGGCGCGAGGGTCTGTGCATCACCGACTACATTCTACCGGGGGACCACGTCGCGCTCTTCGTGACGACGGCTGGGGAGAGAGTCCGCGAGCGGGCGGAGGCATGGAAGCAGGAAGGAGAATACCTGAAGAGCCACGCGTTCGCTGCACTCGCGCTGGAGACCGCCGAAGGGGCGGCGGAATTGCTCCATCGCCGTCTACGCGCGGATTGGGGATTCCCCGATCCCCCGGCGCTCACCGTTCAGGATCGTCTCTCCGGCCGCTACCGCGGCAAGCGCTACAGCTTCGGCTATCCGGCCTGTCCCGATCTGGCCGGTCAGCGGCAGCTCTTCGCGGCCTTGGTCCCGGATGAGATCGGGGTCCTCCTGACCGACGGGGACATGATGGACCCGGAGGCCTCGGTTTCCGCGATCGTCATTCAACATCCGGAGGCGCGTTACTTCGGGGTCTGAAGGCGTCCGAACTGTCCGAATTGTGCGATCGCAGGCTACAGCGGTATCGGCGTGGGCACCGAGTCCGTCCCCGTTCCCCCCCCACCCGGTCCTCCGTCGCGCCAGCCGCACTCGATCGATTCCGTGCGACGGTTCCACGTCACCGGA